>JABIUH010000252.1 GCA_018701055.1 Woeseia sp.
ACCCGAACCGGCCAGAAGTATAGAGACACCGACAAGCAAAGCCGCAACGGGCGCGAGTGCGTTCTTCATCTAGGAAACTACCAAAACACAACGTGAGCGCTGATGATAAAAAGCTGCGTGAAGTGTCACGCAGCGCCAAGGCAATATTCGCGGACAATACCAGCGAGGCATAAGAAAAGCATCGCTTTTCTTCATTCAATTTGGGGTCAGAGTATTACTCTGACCCCGAACGTTTTTATGGCGCTACGGCGGTGTCGCAGTATTGCCTTCGACTTGTCCGCTATTCAGGATCGGCGGCAAAAGCGATCCGTCCTTGCCGTATGACGTAGGCGCGGATCGCCTGTGCATCGTCTTCCGTGAGGACCGCTCCAAATGCCGGCATGCCTTTACCCACATACGCACCGTCAATGACGATCGAGTCCCACAAACTATGCGTTGTGGCATCGCTGTAACGAAGATCGGGGAATGACCCATTACCTATCGTGTCGTAACCATGACACCAGGAACAGCGATCGAGAAACAGCGCGCGCCCTTGCTCAATCGTCTCGGGAGTTGCATCTGTGTCCGCGATGTCAGGCTGGCGTTTTGTTATTACCGTAGCAGGCGGCAATTTTTCTTCTCCGGACAGTTTGTACGTCAGTATGCGTCCGACCGCATCCTGATCCGGATTCGGTCCCGGATCCCCAGTAAACAATCCGAGACTTCCTCCCCAGCCACCGACAACAGTTACGTACTGCTCACCATCCACTTCAAACGAAATCGGTGCAGCTTGAATGCCGGTTCCAGCGTGTGCTTTCCACAGCATTTGGCCATCAGTCGCGCGATAGGCTTCGAACTCGCCGTTTGCTTCTCCCTGAAAAACGAGATTACCGGCAGTCGAAAGCAAACCCGCGTTCCAGCCGTTGCCGCTCTCAATGCGAAAGACTTCTTTTCGAGCGACCGGATCCCACGCAGATACGCGTGCGCTGATAACAGGATGCATCGCGATTTCGGCTGGTGATACATTCGCAACCGTTTTCCAGTCGACGGCTGTATTGAGTTGACTGTCGGTAAAGGTAAATTCATCAGGGCTCGCGAATGCCTCTGAATTTCCGATGAGCGGGATATAGACCAACCCGCTTTGCGGGCTGTATGACATTGGATGCCAATTGTGGCCGCCCCAAGCACCCGGAAAAACGATCGCATGTGCATCTTCGTAACGTGCGCCAGGAACTTCCACAGGTCGTCCGGAATCTGGATCGATGTGCGTCGCCCAATTAACCGCGATGAACGGATCGCCGGAGATGAATTCACCGGTTTCACGATCAATAACATAGAAAAAACCGTTTTTGGGTGCCTGCATGATGACCTTTCTTTCCGCGCCATCAATGTCCAGATCCGCAAGGATCATGTGTTGTGTTGCAGTGTAGTCCCACGTTTCACCGGGCGTAGTTTGGTAATGCCAAGCGTAACTACCATCGTCGGGATCAAGCGCAAGTATAGAAGCGAGAAATAGATTGTCTCCACCACCAGGACTCCGAATCTCACGATTCCAGGGAGACCCGTTGCCGACACCCACGTACATGAGGTCGAGATCTGGGTCGTAAGCAAATGAATCCCAGGCCGTGCCACCGCCGCCGAATTTCCACCATTCGCCAGTCCAGGTCTCAGCAGCACGCTCCATGGCTTCGGACTCAAACCCATCGGCCGGGTCGCCCGGCACTGTGTAAGTGCGCCAAAGCTGCTCGCCGGTTTCAGCGTCGTATGCGGACACGTATCCCCGTACACCGTATTCTGCACCGCCGTTACCGATGATTACCTTGCCCTTAAACACTCGTGGAGCACCGGTGATTGTGTAGGGTGCGGTCCGGGCAATGGTATCGGTCTTCCAAACCTGTTTACCTGTCTGCGCATTGATCGCGATCAAGTAACCATCAAACGTCGCCACGTACACTTTGTCGTTCCACAATGCGACACCGCGATTCGGCACGTCGCAACATGCGTTGACGCCCCAACTCCGTGGCGTTTCAGGGTCAAAACTCCATAACAGTTCGCCAGTTACAGCGTCGAGTGCATACACCACGCTCCATGGAACACTCACATACATAACACCATCAGCAACTAGGGGTGTCGCTTCCATCGCACGATTGGTGTCGATATCGAAGTACCAGGCGAGACCCAAATCAGCGACGTTGTCTTCGTTTATTTTTGTTAGCGGACTAAAACGCTGTTCATCGTAGGTGCGACCCGTTGACAGCCAGTTTCCAGGCTCCGCATCTGCATTGACAATTCTCTCACCAGTAACCGGCCGCACACCCGCTTCCGCATCTTCAGAAGTTGCTTCAATTGGGCTTGAATCTTCGCTACACGCCGTTAGGATGCAAATCGTCGCTAGCAATACCAAGGGGATCGCTGTTTGTCGTGTATTAATTAGAGTCATCCGTCCATTTGCCGTTGATAGTCTGCAGCATCAAATTTGCCTTGAGATTTAGCGACAAGTCCGGCGTCAAACTGCCATTCTTCCTAACCTGAGATTTGCACAGCGTTGCCGTTGCCGTCGGGTCCACTGTTAGTTCCTATTAGGGTCCACCGAAAAATAAATTCGTCGCCTTGCGCCTCGATGCCATCCATCCGCAGCACCATGTCAGGGAAGGTTGTCATGAATCCCATGGCTACGGCGGTGATTGCTTCCCGGCCTTTGGCCGGCGCATCTTCGTTGACGGCAAGGGATCCGTTCTCTGCAAAAAATGCAGCAACGCTCGCCGGATCCTGACTGCACCACGCGGCGGTATAGCGGGTTGTGAATTCTGTAGCGGCTTCAGTGTTCATTTTTTTCTCCAACGTATTGCTGAATTATCGATGCTGCCTGAGAAACCTGGATTGCGCCGTCACTTCGTTCCTCGCAATGACGGAGGGGGTGCCCATCGGGAACGTAGCAACGCTCACAACTCACGACACGTCATCGCGAGCGTCAGCGACGCCGATCCAATCAGTGTTGAAAATGCTGGATTGCGTCGTCACTTTTTTCCTCGCAATGAGGAAGGGGGGGGTTTCTCGAAAAGACGAGTGGGTGTTCCTCGCAATGACGTTGTTCACCGCTCTTACTGGACCGTAACATTCGAAAAAATCCTGATCACAGCCACGCCGGCGACGATCAAACCAATTCCCAGCATCGCGGGTGCATCCAATACCTGTCGAAAAAAAACATAGCCAATAATCGTAATAAGCGCAATGCCAAGCCCTGACCAAATTGCATACGCGACGCCGAGCGGAATCGTTCTGAATGCCAGCGTTAAAAAATAGAACGACACGCCGTATCCGGCAAAGACCATCAACGAAGGCCATAGACGCGTAAATTCCTCAGATGCCTTTAACGAACTTGTACCGATAACCTCGGCAACAATCGCGATCGCAAGATAGAAATACGCCATGACCTATTTTCTACTGTCGCTGTGCTGCTGGCCAACACCCAAACCGAGGTGCGTTGCCGCAATGTGAAAAATATCTGACTGTTTTAGAAAACGCGGAAGGTCTTCGACCCCGGGTCCTGATGCATACAGCGGAACCTGCACACCGGAATGATCTTCCCAGAGCGGCGAGTCGTTGGTCGCATAGTTGATACCCATGATGCCGCCCTCTGGTGTCAACAGGCGTGCAAAACGTCCGCGAGACGCGAACTCCTGTAATGCCAGATTGCTGACTTCAGGAATAATATGCGCTGACTGTCCGTGATCTGACGTAACAATAATCAGTGTTTCCGGATGGCTCTTCGCGTAGTCGAGCGCAACCTGCACCGCTTCATTCAATTGCTCCATCTCACCAATGCTGCCACACGGCCGCCAATAGTGTGCCTCTTTATCAATTGACGCCGCTTCAACCATTAGCATAAAGCCTGCGTCGCTGTTTAGCCGACCAATGGCCGCTTTGGTCATGGCCGCGAGTGTCGGCATGCCGATGAACTCCGGATTGGCTTCGCAAGCGAATGGCTCTGGCCAAACCACTTTGTCACCAACGCGATCGATGTATTCAGCTTTGGCACCATTGACGCCGCGCGAACGGACTGGCAAGTGACCCGGTGAAAACAATCCAAGGACTCGATTTTCAGCGGGCAATCTATCTAAATCAGCCAAATGCTGAATAACCGTGTACCCGTTCGATTTAGCTTGCTCAAGCACGGTCGTGCCTGGCTCCCCATCGACCGTTACTGTAAATTTGTCACTGCCGCCGCCGAGAACGATGTCCATTTTGGATGTCGCGACTTGTTCGACGACCGATCCAAGGCCGCCGTTGGCGACTCGATCCTGGCCACAGCTAGTCGAATCCTGCGGCATGCGAGTGTTTTCGCGTTCCATTGCATCCGGTGTATCGCAATATCGATACTCGATATGCGCCATGAACGAAGCGGGTGATGCATCAGTGACGCTCGAGGTCGTCACAATTCCAGTGCCGAAACCAGCAGCGTCCGCCAACTCCATCAAATTGGCAACGTCCAGATCACTGTTCGCCGTCGTGCCGATCCGACCTTCACTGGTTGCGACACCCGTCGCGATTGCGGTGGCGCCACTGGCAGAATCGCCGACATAAACCGGAACGCTAGGATCGTCTTCGGCGAGAGTCTGCACTTGAATCGAACCTCGGTAGGGCAAGTCGTCCACGATCAATCGCCCGTTATGCCCGACTAGATAATTGCGCCCAATAGTGATCTGCTGATCATCCATTCCATCGCCAATAATAAGAATGACTTTTGGCGCCAGCGACATCGTAGAACCCAAATCCGTAAAACTGGTACAAGCGACGCACATGCTTACCACTGCGAATGAGGCTACTGCTTTAAATTTATTAGGTGTTGCTCTGTTCACGATTTAACTCCCATCCTTCGGCAAACAATTAACGCGCTCGGTGTACAGGCCGCTAATTACATCGCCTGCGGGTGGACGCAGGCCATAAAGCACTTCTGTACGGGCTTCGATACTCATTAGCAAAGCATTGCCAAGTTGCAATGCATCCGCGCCCTTTTGGCGACTGTAATCAGTCAGGTATTGCAGCGCGAGATCATCTCGTTCTGCATCAAATAGCACCGTTGCCGCGTCAACGACTTCATCTTGTTCCGCAATTAGGTGATTCTCGAAAGCGGTCAACGCTTCTGCTACTTCGGGGTAAAACTTAAGCGGACGATCACAGGTGTAGTACATCAGCCGTTTGAACGTTCTACCGGCAAACTCGCTGGCTTCCTGAACCTGCCAATCACTGGTGACAAACCGAGCGGCTTCGCCTTTCGTCAAATAACGGTGTTTGCCGTATTGCGGCGCGATCTCTTGCACCCCGACTCGATACGGCACGAAGGGTGCAGTGACGGAACCGGTTGGTGCAATCCAAAGCAGGTTCATCTCGTTACGCCCGTTATCTCTTAGTTGGGCAACCTGACCATATCCTGTCGAGTCTTTCGAGACACGCGGATCGCGAACCGCGTTCATCATTGTGCGTAAATCGATAGGCGCTGCTGCGCGCAGTTCATCCTCCATCACATGCCGTGGGTAACGCGCATCGTTATCACCGTAAACGTCTGCCGCGTTGAAAGGCTCGTCTCCATCCGGGTCGTACCAACCTTGCTCAATTGCAAAACTGATGAAGTTGTCCGAAGCCATGAAATCGTCGCTGTCTTTGAAATTCAGCGGCACGTCGTGGATATAGCCGGGATAAGACATGCGAATATCGTCCGGCCCAAGGCGCTCGGCAATCCAAAGCCCTTTGCCGCCCGCATAATTCAACAGCACCCAACCTTCGTTTTCGTCCGCGAACATGTGTGAGTTGCCGCCATAGGTTGAAAATCCGTATGTGTCGATGAGTGCACCAACAATCTCCACGGCCTCTCGCGCAGAGCGGGCGCGCTCCATCGCAATGCGTGACAGGTCGCTGTATTGCGGCCCGGTTTGCGTTTTCGATGTCATCTCAATTAATTCTGCTCGGGAAGTTGACCAAACATCGCGAGCGGCAACGTTGTGCTCGTTCAGTCCACCATTGGTCAGCGGCGGCGGAAAACCCTGGTATTCCGAGTAATTCATGGTGAGATATCGGGCCGTATGTGGCACCTGCGGAATCTCAGAAAAAACGCCCGGCATGAATGCTTCCGGCGTGACGCCTACGGTTATCGTGGCACCACTGGGATGATCTTTTGCCGGTACGACTTCCAGCCAATGGCTGGAAACTTCGTCACCGGAACCACCGATAAACACACTGCCGTCCTCGGTGAGATTCTTACCAACGTAAATTGCGTAGCTCGCGGCTGCGTTACCCACATGGAAAAACGTGGCAAACAGAACCAGAATTCTTATGCATTTCATATTATGACCTGGTTAAAGTTTTGCTCCGGATTGAGTGCAGAACCAACCCAGAATTTATTTTTATTCTTATCCCGGGATGCCAAATTGATGATTAATGACGGACTGGCGGGGCTGTCGCGCTTGAACAGAACCAAGAATAACCGAAATCACTACTCGAAAATCAATTTCCGGTGTGTCTATTCATGCAGCCCGCAAGTCGTTGGCATGCCGCAATCTGAAAGTGATGATTTGTTGCAATACGACCGCAACCACATTGATTGGGTGAACTTTCAAACACGATTTCGATAGCGAAATGGCTCGCGACCTAGGACAACCGCCATACACAGCATTTATCGATCGCCGACTAGCTACCTGACTACCGACCTATGCGGCGCGTCATGATTGATACTGGACGACACCGCGAACCGTGAAGCCCTTTTGGGGTCAGAGTAGTACTCTGACCCCGCTGAATTCGAATTCAGTTCGATCGTTAAAGGGCAGTCAACCTTGTGCATATCGAGCACGGTGGTCAGAATACGAATAGGTAGCAACGCCAGTACGACATAATTAACCAACCATGGATATCTAATGAAAAAACTTCTATTCAGTATTCTTAGTCTGGCCGTCGTCTCAATGCCGGCATTTGCCGCACTTGAAGTGGGCGACGCCGCACCGAAATTTGAAGCCAAGGCATCATTAGCCGGTACACCCTTCGATTACTCTCTCAGTAGCGCATTGGAAGAAGGTCCGGTCGTCGTCTATTTTTACCCGTCGGCCTACACCAAAGGGTGCAATATTCAAGCGCACGAGTTTGCCGTCAATATGGACAAGTTCGCGGCTGCAGGTGCTAGCGTCATAGGCGTGTCGCTCGATAATATCGAGCGCCTTAACGATTTTTCTGCCGACCCCGAATACTGTGCCGGAAAACTTGCCGTTGCTTCCGATGAAAGCGGTGAAATCGCAGCTAAATTCGACCTGGAAGTAGGGGCAGAGAGTGAAGGCGCTAAAGACTCACGCGGCATTGAGATCGGGCATGGGTTTGCCGAGCGCACAACCTTCATCGTCACCTCCGATGGCAAAATCGCGCAGACGATTGGTGGCATTTCACCAATGAAGAATGTGCACGATTCTCTTGAGGCCGTACAAAACCTGGACTAACGGGCTCTGACCCAGTTTTGAAGGTCGGCGGGGTCAGAGTCCTACTCTGACCCCGAATTTCGGGCCGATTGCGGCGTTGCCAAGGTCGTCTTCGGTTTTCCCCGGACGATTCGATAAATTTCTTTAAATGGTGTTGTGAGATTATCCGCGAGCGTTGTGTACTGCGCCTGATCTTGGGGTGCGAGCCCCCAGGGGGTCTCTTCGTATTTATCAGCAATGTAGAGCGTACCCATCATTCGATCCCACACACTCGTCACGAGACCGAGATTGCTATCCCAATGTTTTTCGAGGTAGCTGTGATGCGTGTGATGCATGCCGGGACTTTGCAGCCAATATTCAAGCCAGCGCGGATAGCGGAACGACACGTGATAGTGCCGAAAATTCCCGTTCAGTGCGTACAACATTGAGAAGATGCCAACGTTGTAAACAGATATGCGTGTTATACCTCCGTTAAATACCCATGCAAAAATTGCGGCCGACAATGTCACACCAATAGCCGGACCAAACGCCCAGATCGGCCCCGCAATAAAGTGTTCGCGCGGACGAGTCAGGGGTGTCAGCACCTCCGCAGAATGGTGCACCTTGTGGATGGCCCAACCGATCTCCGTCTTGTGCATCATGTAATGCGTCCAATAGAAAATCATGTCAGCCATTAATATAGTGACCAGCCCATACACCAATTGCCAGGCGATTGTCGGCGTTACAGCAGGGCTGTCCCCAAATAGCGATTGCATTGCACCGATGGTATTTTTTTCAACGAACGGCGCGACGGAACCCAGAAAAAGCAGCAACCAAATTGGCATCATGGCCTTATCGAGCAGATAAAGTCCGATATCGACGCGTGCCGATTGGTGCGTGTAGATCGCCTTCGGCAAAACATACTCGAGCAGACTTGAGCGGCGTTCTCGACCGTCCACGCCTTTTGCGCCGCGTCCTTTGCGAAAAAACCAGAAGCCGATCGCCGTTACCGCGGTAAGCAACAACAACTCCCAGGATAAAGACGAGCCAGGTGAACCCGGCAAGACGGCGTTCCACAATGCTTCCGCAATTTGGTTGGCAAGATCAGAAAATGGCCCCAGAATCTCTTCCGACTTTTCTTTGGCGCCGGATTCCTTGAGGTACTGTTGGACCTCTTCTTTGAAAGGGCTCTCTGGTGAAATGACATCTGCCATCTAGGTTGCGCTTCGCTAAAACTGATCGAACGTGCGGTGTACACCAAATCCGACGAAACTGTTAATCAAGCCTACTGAATTCATTGTCTTATATTTCTAATTGCGACTATTCACAGTAGTCAGGTGAAGCCTCTTTCACTAGTCGTTTGAGTGCCGGCCATTCATATTTACCCGGCGGAAATTGTGCTGATTGTTCCGCGGCGCGCTGACACAGTTTCGCATTCGGTAACGCCATTTCCTGACCCGTCCCTAGCACCTGCATTTGAACTTTGCAGGCACGCTCCAGGTAGTACATCAACATAAACGCTTCGCCGACCGTCGCGCCACACGTCAACAAACCATGGTTACGAAGAATCATTGCATTTCGATCGCCCAGGTTCGCCGCCATACGTTCCCGCTCGGCGATATCCACAGACAGTCCTTCGAAGTCATGATAGGCGGTACATTCGTAAAACGTCATTGCGTCGATTGTCATCGGCACCAATCCGTCTTTGAGAGCCGATACCGCGATACCCCCTGGCGAGTGGCTGTGCATGACGCAATGCACATCTGTTCGTGCGGCATGTACTGCGCTATGAATGACAAACCCCGTCAGGTTAATGTCTTCATCACTTTCTGCTGTACCGCGATCGATCACCTTGCCTTCCAAATTAACAGTGACGAGATTCGACGCGCACACTTCGTCAAAGCGCAGCCCGAAACGATTGATTAGAAAATTCTCAGTACCGGGGACTTTCGCCGTAATATGTCCCCAGACGATATCGGAAAAGCCAAACCGATCGGCCAACCGGTAGCCAGCGGCGAGATCCACTCGCATTAGCCACTCGGCTTCCGAATATCGCAAATGCTTTTTATTCGCTTGCATGTTCCTAAGCCTCTCGTGGGCGTCTCATTTTGCCTTTGAACTGTGTTCGTTACAGATTACGATGTGCTGCGAGAACGCGCAAATGAACTAGCCTCCTAGCCCGGCTCCCCTGGCTCGTCATCGACAACCGCTGTCGCTTCGGTAACAGCAGGAAGCGTTTGCAGCAACATTTGGATGTTGTGGGCGGGCTGTATTTTGACTAAGCTCAAATAACAATCAATAGCGAGCGTGCCCGTGCGATCTTACTCTCCGCATGAGAAAAAGTTGTACTGGTGGCCGCCACCGGGAATCAACGCAAAACAAGCGTCGTAGACACGCGAGATTTGCATGGTGTCACGCCGTAAATTAATAGTTCCGAACGCCCCACCTGAGGCTGTCCATGTTTGAAGTGTGTCGGGTCAAGCGCTGGTTTTGCAGTTAAAGACCACACCCAAAATTCCAAGTAACGTTAGCAATAACGCACCGGCGGAGATGCCAGTATGCCCCTAGAAATGAATCGTGAAGTCTTCATCACCTGTCCCGTTACCGGATCAGGCGGCACACAGGACAGATCGCCACACGTGCCGCGAAGCCCCAAAGAAATCGCCGACAGTGCTATCGAAGCAGCAAAGGCAGGCGCTGCAATCGTGCATTGCCATGTTCGTGATCCGGAAACGGGCGTTGCTTCGCGAAAAGTTGAGTACTACCGCGAAGTCACCGAAAGAATTCGTGATTCCGACACAGATGTCATCATCAATTTAACCGCGGGAATGGGTGGTGATCTCGTTCTCGGTTCGCCTGAAGCGCCATTGCCGTTGAATGAAGAGGGCACCGATATGGCAGGCGCAACCGAGCGTATGGAACACGTCGCAGTTTGCCGGCCAGAAATTTGCACTTTGGATTGCGGCACCATGAATTTTGCCGAAGCCGATTACGTCATGACGAATACGCCCGGCATGTTGCGCGCAATGGCGAAAATCATGCAGGACTTGGGCGTGCGCATCGAAATCGAGGCATTTGACACCGGTCACCTGTGGTTCGCCAAGCAACTCGTCAAAGAGGGACTAATCGACTCTCCCGCAATGGTGCAGTTGTGCATGGGCGTGCCCTGGGGGGCACCGGATGATTTGAATACCTTCATGGCAATGGTCAATAACATTCCGTCAGATTGGACTTTTTCCGCGTTCTCGCTGGGCCGCAATGAAATGCCCATGGCGGCTGCCGCAGTACTGGCGGGTGGCAACGTTCGCGTCGGCCTGGAAGACAATCTCTATCTCGAAAAAGGTATGCTCGCGACAAATGCACAACTCGTCGAACGCGCCGCCCGGATCGTCACGGACTTGGGCGCCAGAATCATCGGACCGGAAGAAGTACGGCAAAAACTGAAGCTTGAGAAGCGGGCACCAAAGTGATCGGCGCAGCATTGAGAATTGCGGCGTGAGTAGTAATACGAAACAACGCACTGCCATAATTGGCGGCGGCGTAATTGGTGGCGGATGGGC
>JABIUH010000004.1 GCA_018701055.1 Woeseia sp.
ACGCTCCTTGGGAATCCTTATCTCCAGAAAAACAGCGACGCGAATCCCGAGAAATGGAGCTGTATGCATCCATGGTCGACAACCTGGATGATCACATCGGCCGATTGATTACTTATCTCAAAAAAAATGATCTTTATGACAATACGCTTATCGTATTTATGTCAGACAATGGTGCGGCCGGAAAGGATTACTATGAGCGTGGACGATTTCATGAGTACGTAAGTACGCACTATGACAACGCGTACGAAAAAATGGGGACGGCGGCGTCGTTTGTTTCCTACGATCAGGAATGGGCTGCAGCGGGCTCGGCTCCTTTTCACCGTTACAAGGGCTATTCACGCGAGGGCGGCATCGTTGCGCCAATCATCATTGCCGGCCCCGGGGTTGCGTCAGCAGGCTTAATTAATCCGACCTATATGACCGTGATGGATCTTGCGCCAACTTTCATTGAAATTGCGGGTGCACATTATCCGGACGACGGTAGTGTTGTGCCGATGCTGGGCGAAAGTGCGAAGGGTCTGTTGGCTGGCGTGACAACCAACATTCATGATGACGACTACGTTACGGCCGCTTACAACGCGGGACGAGCTTATCTGCGTCAAGGCAACTGGAAAATAGCCAATCTCGAAGCGCCTTTCGACGAAGCAGATTTTGAATTGTTCGATTTGTCGGCGGACCCTGGAGAATCGACAAATTTGGCCGAAGACGAACCCGAAAAGTATGCGGCATTGATTGATCTATGGCGCGTCGAACGTTGGCGACTAGGGATTGTGCTTCCACAGGATCTATAGATGCGCCGGCAGTCGGGGCGCTAGCGGCTTAGGATCGAGCGTCAATTCAGAAGCTCAGACGCCAGGATTTTGTGTCGGAGCGGCCGGTGCGTTTCTTGCGCATGCGAGCATGCAGCGTCGCGCGTTTGTCAGCCAACCATTCTTCTCGTTCGACATGAGGGTTGAGACCGCTTTCTTTACGGCGCTCTTCCTCTGCCACGCGGTACGCAGAAAATTCTTCGTATGACTCGACTTCACTGCGCAATTCCCGAATGACCAACTCAACATAGATTGCGTCATCTAGAAACCCGAGTCCGGGAATGTGATCCGGAATCAAGTCCTCCGGGTTGCAGAAATAAATGAGGGCGCTAAGTACGCGCTTGCGATCATCCTCTGCCAGCTGCCATTCGACGTCAGAAATCATATTGATAATGACTTCCAATTTGGCGATTCGATCGCCAATAAATTCTGGCAAGTCACCCGTTCTCGCATCTTTTATTAATTGCCGCGCGGCAGCTTCAATGGCTTCACCGTCGTGACCCCCTTCGAGGGTCGATTTGGCTTTGTCGACGCATTTCTGAAAGTGACTAAGATCAGAATCGCTCAAGGTAAACGAAATTTCGAGTGGAATGGCTGGCTATCCTTCCAGATTCTTATTCGTGTTGAGTTGGCCGCTAACGGTGGTATTCCGAAGCTCAATTTAATTGAATTGTATACCGGAATGATGCAGCCAGCCATTGGTGGCGAAATCGATGGGAAGTGCCTGGAATTGCCAGCAAGCGCAAACGCACTCATAATTCATCCGGGAGTTACCAACGTAGCGGATTTAAATGACAATAGAAGCAGATCCACTGGCGGCCATCGCGGAAGTCACGCCAGCATTCAGTGACGAAAAAGCGATTGAGATTGTACGAGACGTGTACGGCCTCAGTGTTACCGTCGAATCGCTCGTAAGTGAGCGTGATCAGAACTTCCAACTGCGGACTCCGAGTGGTGAGCAATTCGTTTTGAAAATTGCGAATGCCGCGGAAGATCCAGCAGTGACTGACTTTCAGATTGAGGCGCTATTGCACATTGAGCGATACGTGGAGGCGCACTCAACACCTATCAACGCACCTACTGTATTACAAACGTTGGCAGGGGAAAGTCACGTTATTTTGAGTGCAGCTGATCAAACGCATGTTGCCCGTGTGGTTAGCTACATCGCGGGTGTGCCAGTTGGAAATCGCACGCCTTCGCCTCGATTGAGTCGGAATCAGGGCACTTACCTCGCTAATCTTGGCCGTGCGCTGGCCGAATTCAAACATGTCGGATGTCATCAAGCATTGCTGTGGGACATTCAGCAAGCGTTACAGTTGCGTGATTTGGCAAAGCACATTCCGCAGGCGGCAGTTCACGCCGACGTCATCGCTGCATTGAATGACTTCGAACGTTTTGCCTGGCCGAAATTCGGTTCGCTTCGGCGGCAAGTGGTGCATAGTGATTTTAATCCTGACAACATTCTGGTTGATTCAGCATCGAGCGACGAAGTTGTGGGTGTCATAGACTTTGGCGACATGTTGGAAGCACCATTGATTGCAGATGTTGCTATCGCTGCGTCTTATGCACGTCCAGACGAGGGTGATCCGCTTACACTGATCGCAGAGCTCGTTGCCGGATACGCAAGCGTGACCCCATTGTTGCAGGATGAAATTGACATCCTCTTTGAGCTCGTTAAGGCGCGACTATGCGCATCAATCGTGCTGCTTTATTGGCGCGCATCATTTCGTGGTCCCAATGATCCGTATCTTGAAAAAATCATGGCCGGGGAGTCATTCTCCGAGCACTTTCTGTCGCGCCTGAACTCTATTCCACGCGATCACGCCATCCAAGTGTTTCGACAAGTACACGCGTCCGTTTTGCGAGCTAATTGACGGTATTGAATGGCATCGTTTGGATGTGTCTTCTATGCTTGCTTCACACGCGGATTAAACGCCAAGAGGGCAATCAAATTGCAGATTGGATCGTGCCCAGATCAGAATAATCAGGACCAGATAAAACGCTTTATAAACAAGTTGTTACAAGGAAATTTCAGAGAAAGTGAGCCACCAGTTTTCTGTAATTGAGAAAATCTGACCACCAATGGTAAAGGCGTGCCTGCAAAGGTGTGGAGCAGGTCCGGCATCATCAAATTGCGCCCAGTAATATGTCACGTATCCCAGCGCAATTTAATCTGCTTACTTGCCAATGAATCTGTCCCTCATTTTGTCTTTTTTCGTTGCTCTTGGAGCGATCGGATATCTATCGCTCGCGTTTCGATTGTTCAGCGGCAAGAGGACAGTCGGCAGTCTACCCTTAGGACTTACATTTCTGGTCATTAGTCTGTGGGTATTCGGCGGAGCAATCGAATTGGCAGCCGAGTCGTTTGTCTTATTTACCGTTGGACGAGTGGGTCACTATTTGGGGACTGCGCTGGTGCCCGTAACGATGCTGCTATGTTTTCGGGAATTTACGGGGCGCGTCACGTCCAATCAAACGGCGATCGCATTATCGATCATTCCTGTCCTATCAATTATCGTCGCCGCGACGAACTACTGGCATGAGTTCATGTGGTCTTTTCCTCTGGCGAATGCCTACGGCGAATTTCTAACGCGGCCAGCCTACTTTGGGCCATGGTTCAATTATGTGCATAGCCCGTACGGCTATTTAGCGGTCGCTACCAGCATTGCCACATTGATTATGCATAGCTCCGGGGTCGTAGCAGGCCAACGCCGCGGACTATTGGTCCTAGCCGGCTCAGCCATTGCTCCGATAATTGCAATTATTGCGTACGACCTTGGCATTGGTCCGAATACGATCTCGACGCTGCCGATCATCTTCGCGTTAATGTTGCCAATCTATGCCTGGATGGTGGTGGTCGACAGCATTTTAGATTTTACACCACTAGCGTATGAGACCGTATTTCAGAACATGCAAGATCCAGTGATTATCATTGACGATGACGATCGCATCATAAGCTTGAATCACGGCGCTGAACTGATGCTCGATATGCCAGAAGCAGAATTGCTGCGCGAGCCGTTGCAGAAAATATTTGGCAAGGACACGATGGAAGTTCATGTTGCGATTAGATCTGGTAAGCCGCAGAAAATGTTGACGGAGTCCGGACGGTATCTGCATGTACAGGTAACACACATTGCAACTAACAACGCGGTTGCAGGCAACGCCAACGTCTTGATGTTCCGCGATGTGAGCGACGTGGAGAAGGCGCAGAACGACGTTAATAACAGTAAAAAATTGATGCGAACTTTGATCGACCTGTCTGTTAACGGCATCATTAGGATGCGTTGGGGCGATGCCGAAGATCTAGGCGAGGACCGAAGACTGTGTTGCATATTCGCGAATTCCGCGGCCGGACGTTATCTGGGTATTGATTCAGAAAATATGATCGGTAAGACAGTTGAAGAGCTGTTGTGCTTCGCAACGTCAGGTATGGATGAGGACGAGCAAGCGTTAGTGCAACAGCAATTTTCGGATTCGACAAATCGTGGCGAAATGATCGATACGGAAACGCGCGTCGTGAACGATGGCGTTTCTCAGTGGCTGCGAATGATCGGCGAGCCTGTCGGCGACGACGTAGCGATTACCTTTGTTGACGTGAACGACGGTAAAGCGAAAGAAAAACGTATGGATTCCATCGCAATTTCCGATCCTTTGACTGGAGTCCTGAACCGGCGTGGATTCGAGCGCAACGCGACGCGCCGTCTGCGAGATAGTGACGACGATGCCACCGGCGCCTTATTGTTTATAGATCTAAATGCGTTCAAACAGATCAATGATCGCTACGGACACGAGGTTGGCGACCAATTGCTCATCACGGCAGCCGAACGCTTGCGTAAAGGCCTGAGATCCTGCGACATCATCGGCCGTCCTGGCGGTGATGAATTTGTGGCACTTGTACCCGACGTGCGGGCGCTTGTGGCCGAGAAACTCGCCATACAATTGACCCGCTCCCTTGAGCAGGAATATCGAATCGGCAATAGGAAGCTCAATTGTCCTTCTAGCATAGGATTCGCGCTGTATCCCGACCACGCCAACACTTTGACCGGGCTTCTGCGTGCAGCAGATACTGCGATGTACCGTGCTAAGGCCCGTAGCCGCAACGTCACCGATATAGGTGATTCGGTACTTCTCGAAAAAGCCGTCTAGTAGCTTTCGCAATAGGCGGCCAACACAGGCCCGCCAGAGCGCTCGTCCTTCGCTGTAATACTTCAGCTGGCACGTTGGTCATCTGAGATGACCGGATCGAAATCTTAAGTCCGCTCATCGTGGAAGTAGACTGAGCATCTGACGTTTTTTTTCACTGGGTCTGGCCCAAAAGTTCCCCCTTGATTTGAAATATTCGAGTCGATAACCCGGCATCTTAATCTCCTGCCGGGTTCTGCAGCGCTAGCAGACTGTCAAATTAGTCTGCGGGCGCTTTTTTATGGCAGTCTTCCGGATAAGCACGGACTTTTCGGGAGCTGGGGGCGCAGATGAGCAATAAAAATAGCGGGCCGATTGAAAGGATGCTTGCGGCGGCGATGAAGGTCGAAGCGCACGAAGTACGCGCAACCGTCTTATCGTTTTTGTTTGTTTTTACGCTTATGGCGGCATATTTCATTATTCGCCCTGTTCGCGATGCGATGGCGAGCGATTGGTCCCGTACTGAAACAAGTTTTCTTTGGTCGTTAACTTTCCTATTTAGCATTATCGCCGTTGTGCTCTACGGCTTTGTTATTTCGCGCGTACGTTTTAGTCGTGTGGTGCCAGGCGTTTACGTATTTTTTGCTGCTTCCTTCGCCGTCTTCTACTTTGGTACAGAATTTGTTGCAGACCCTATTTTGGTCGACAAGGCGTTTTACGTTTGGTTGAGCGTATTTAGCTTGTTCCACACCTCCGTTTTCTGGAGTTTCATGTCGGGGCTATTCTCTAAAGAACAAGCGCCAAGACTGTTCGCCATCATTGCAAGCGGTGCCAGCATTGGTGCAATCGTAGGACCTGCCATTCCGACTTTTTTTGCGCAAGATATTGGCGTGATGAACCTCATGTTGATCTCGGCTGTGATGCTGTTAGTTCCAGTGCCGATGATTGGTGCGTTGGAACGACTCAAAGTAGGCGAGCTTGGCAACGAGCACCTGAAGGCTGATCTTCGCCAGGCTGAACGTCTTGGCAAGAATCCATTTTCCGGGTTTATGATTTTCGTTCGTAATCCCTACCTGCTGGCGATCGGCACATTTATTCTTATGTATGTCACGATGAGCACGTTCGTGTACATGGAATTGCGCGAATTCCTGGCCATATACGAGCGTCCGGAACGTGCCGAAATTCAAGCGAGTATCGATTTAGCGGTCAATTCACTCGCGTTGCTGACAGCTTTGTTTGCGACCAGTCGCCTTACGAGCCGTTTCGGTATGGCGACGACTCTGGCACTTATTCCCGCATTAATGGTCGGTGGCTGGCTGGTCGTTGCAATGATCCCGGTTCTCGGGGCTTTGATAGGCCTCCAAATTGTGCGCCGCGCTGGCAACTATGCTGTGACACGTCCGGGCCGTGAAATGTTGTTTACAGTGGTTGATAACGAGACCCGTTTTAAGGCAAAACCCGTCATCGACATCGTCGTTTATCGCGGTGGTGACATGGTCACCGCCTGGCTACATACAGGCTTGCGCGAAACGCTAAATTTCGGTTTAGGTGGCGTGGCATTAGCGGCAGCTGTCGTCGCCGGCATCTGGGCAATGGCCGGTGTCTATCTCGGTCGGGCATACAATCGGGCAGGTGCTGAGGATGAGTGAGGTTCGTCCCGACGGCGAAAGTCGCAACCTACAATTGATCGGCGAAAGAATTCGGTCGCGTCGAACGACAAAGTTATTTCTGAAACAAAAAGTCAGCAAAACGCTTGTTCGCGATGCCATTGAAGTGGCGCGTTGGGCGCCAAATCATCATCTCACCGAGCCGTGGCACTTCTATATGCTTGGCGAAGAAATGATCGCCGACAGCATTGAGTTGATTCGCACCATTGTTGCTGACACAAAAAACGAGAAAGTTGCCGCGTTCAAGGCAAAGTCCGCGGCAGCGATTCCGGGTTGGCTGGTAGTGACCTGTCAGAAGTCGGATGACGAATTGCGGCAACAAGAGGATTACGCCAGTTGTGCGTGCGCGGTGCAGAATCTCACGCTCTATTTGTCTGAGGCGGGTGTTGCCTGTAAGTGGACGACAGGGCTGGTGACTCGTGATTCACGATTTTTTGATTTGTTGGGATTCGATCAGGATGATGCGATCGTTGTCGGACTAATTTGGTACGGATATCCAAAAGTGCTGCCCACGCAAAATCGAAAGTCAGTCGGCGAAATTCTCACCGAGACTCGCTAGGCGACGTCCCCAAGAACCTGTTTCTTGTATAAAAAAACCAGGGCTGCCGCAATGCTGGACAGACCAACGCCCAAAGTAACGGTCAGTATCGTGCCGGTGTATAGAAGGCTACTCACAATAGCGCTGGTTGCGCCGACGAGACTTTGGGCCGTGCCAATGAGTGATGCAGCGACGCCTGCAATTTCCGGTACGGGTTCCAATGCGAAGGCGGTTGCATTGGGAAGCAAAAAGGCGGTCGCGCACATAAAGAGACAGGCATTACCCCATAGCCACCAAAAATTGGCCGCACCCATCCAGGCCATGATGAGCAGTTGAGTGCCGGCAATTCCAGCTAGTGCTGCACCGAAACCGATCATTTGCAGTGGGCTGTGGCGCTTCAGTAAGCGCCGATTAATGGTCGATCCAATCAGAATCGACACGCCTGTAAGCGCAAAGATGTAACCGAAGCTCTGCACAGGGAAGCGATACAGTTCGACCACCAATGATGCGGAGCCGCTGACGAGCGTCATGATGCCGGCAATTGTCGCTAGCGCAACCATCAGTCCGAACAGACATTGGGGTGTGGATTTAAATGCTTTCAAACTCATGCCGAGCTGTTGCCGCATACTCGATTTGTTCGACGGTCGGTGTGTTTCCTGCAGCGATGTTTTGATCCCGAACAGAATCAAAACGGCCGCGACGGTTACCGCAACGAAAGGCGCATGCCAATCGAATGCCACCACGAGATAGGCGCCGAGCAATGGCGCGATCATTGGCGCGGCCGTAAATATCATGACCATGAGCGACATTAGCCGAGCTGCTTGCTGGCCGCTGGAGATGTCGCGCACGATGGCTCGCGCAAGAACCATGCCTGCCGAAGCGCCAATGCCCTGAATAAATCTCGCGAATAGAATGACCGTAATATTATTGCTCATCGACATAGCAACGCCGGCGAGGGTGGCAACAACCATTCCAACGTACAGCACGGGCATTCGACCTATGCGATCAGATATGAGTCCTGCTGGAAGTTGTCCGACCGCGAGTCCAGCCATAAAAAATCCGACAACCTGCTGACCGTGCGACATGCTTGTGCCGAGATCCCGAACCATTGACGGAATTGCCGGTAGGCTGATATCGATAGCAAAGGCCACCATGCCAGTCAAAAGACCGAGCACCAGAATAAATCGTTTCGATGTTGCTAAGCCCTTATTCATGGGTTTGGTTCATAAGTGACGGATGGTCGCCGTTGGAGATCGAGACAGGATCGCGCAGAATAGAGCTTTACACTGCCCAATAACAGTTTTCTCTACGAGGTCTCTATGCGTGAGTGGCTAGCAATAGCGTTGCAACGAAATGTTATATTACGTGGCGTTAAAGTGGGTGCCGTTGTTGGGACTGTATTGGTGGCAATCAATCAGGGAGATCAAATTCTGGTCGGCGATCTACCACCAGAGGTGTTTTGGAAAATACCGCTCACGTATCTCGTGCCTTTTTGCGTTTCAATCTACGTTGGCGTTAGTTCGGCACTGTCGCACCGAGAAGAAATCGCGCTGTTAAACCGGCATTCCGGCGATAAGTAATTCGCTTAGTTCGTTGTTGCCAATCCAGTACGACAGTACTTGGGGGTGATTGATATCCCAGATAGCGAGGTCGGCGCGTTTACCGACTTCCAGAGTGCCGCGATCGCTCCCCAAACCTAAAGCGGTCGCCGCGTTTCGGGTTACGCCGGCAAGGCACTCTTCCGGAGTCAGTTTGAATAAGCTGGTTGCGAGGGCCATCGTCGTGCGCAGCGAACATATAGGCGAGCTACCAGGGTTGCAGTCGGTTGCAATCGCGATCGGAACGTTATGGTCACGGAATTGTTCAATGGGTGGCAGCTGGGTCTCGCCCAACGTTAGGAATGCACCGGGTAACATGACTGCGACAGTTCCCGCATCGGCAAGTGCGGATACGCCTGCAGCGGATGTGTATTCCAGATGATCTGCCGATGTCGCATTGAACTCTGCGGCCAACGCGGCGCCGCCACCGTCACTTAACTGATCTGCGTGGAGTTTTACGGGCAGACTTAAGTCCTGAGCCTTACTAAATACCCGCGCTAACTGTGCCGTTGAGAATGCGATAGTCTCGCAAAAAGCATCAACAGCGTCCGCCAGCTTTTTTTCATGAACCGCCGGCAACATTTCATTGCAAACAAGATCAATATAGCCGTCGCTATCGTTCTTGAATTCAATTGGTACCGTGTGTGCGCCAAGAAAAGTGCTGACTACCGAAATTTCAGCCCTGTTACCAAGTTCGCGTACGACTTCGAGCATGGTCAATTCGGTTGCGAGATTCAGCCCGTAACCCGACTTAATTTCGACTGTGCCACATCCTTCAGCTTGCAATACGTCCAGACGACGTTTTGTTTGCGACAACAATTCGCCAAAGTTCGCGTCGCGGGTTGCATTGACTGTGGACATGATGCCGCCGCCGGCCGCTGCAATTTCTGCGTAGCTTGCGCCGTTCAGGCGTTGCTCAAATTCTCTAGCACGATCACCAGCAAAAACCAGGTGCGTGTGGCAGTCGATCAATGCAGGTGTTGTCCATTTGCCCGCCAACGAGCGTGTTTTTTTTGCGGTATTCTCGGGTAGGTCCTGATTCGGCCCAATCCAGGCGATCCGGCCGTCGGCGATTGCAATTGCCCCGTCCTTGATGACGCCATAAGGCAACTCCCCAGCCGTCATAGCCGCGATATGTGTATCGGTCAGGAGTAGATCCCACTTGTGCAATTGCTTGTCTCCGGCTCGGATTGCAAAGGACCGTAACATGGTCTAGCCTGTATATACAACCAAGAAGATGGCCACTATGAACAATCTATTTTCCAAACAAGCGCTAACCTCAGAGGGGTGGCAGGCAAACGTTCGGTTCGAGATTCGCGAAGGCCGGATCAAGTCATTGACGGCAGGGTCCAGTAAAGAATCGGGCGATATCGAAGCAGGCATCGTGATTCCCGGTCTTGCGAATGTTCACAGTCATGCGTTTCAGCGCGTAATGGCAGGACATACAGAATACCGTGGGCCTGCCGGTACGGACAACTTTTGGTCGTGGCGAGAGCGCATGTATGCGTTGGCGGGGCGGATCGATGCAGCAGCGATGCGGGCGATTGCACGCCAGGCATATGGCGAGATGCTGGCAACTGGATTTACCTCAGTGGCTGAATTTCACTATTTGCACAATGAGCCAGGCGACGACGGCACTTCGGAGGTCATGTTCGAAGCGATCGCCACCGCTGCCAGCGAAGCCGGCATTCGTCTTACCTATGTACCGATACTTTACGAGCGCGCGGGATTCAAAGAACCAGAACCAACCGCTGCACAAAAACGCTTCGCCCGTTCTGTTGATCAACTCCTGGGTCACTACGAGAAAGTCAGCAAGCTGACGACGAATCGCTTCCAAACAGGTTTGGGCGTGCACAGTTTACGAGCGGTTTCTGCGAATTCGCTGCGAACGGTTGCCGCAGCGGCAAAAGACACACACGTCCCAATGCATATTCATGTCGCGGAACAACAACGTGAAGTTGACGAATGCATAGAGGTGCTTGGGGCGCGGCCGGTCGAATGGCTGCTTGAACAGTGTGATATTGATTCTAGTTGGTGCCTGGTTCACGCAACGCACTTGGTTGACACAGAAATCGCCGCGATTGCTCGCTCGGGCGCCGTCGTCGGTCTATGCCCCAGCACCGAAGCAAATTTGGGCGATGGACTATTCCCGCTGAAATCATTTCTTGAGTTGGGCGGCAGGATCGCGATCGGTTCAGATAGCCATGTGTCGATCAACCCATTCGAAGAGCTGCGGTGGCTTGAATATGGCCAGCGTTTAATTACTCAAAGTCGCAACGTCGCCGCCGTTTCCAGGCCTCAGACGGGCCGCAGTTTATTCGATCAGGCATTGGCAGGTGGCGCGTTGGCCTGCGGGCGCCAAAACGATCAATTGCGCGAGGGTGGTCTCGCGGATCTTGTCGTGCTCGACGATGACAGCCCGATGTTGGCCGGCCATACCAGCAAGTCTTTCGTCGATGCGTTGATTTTTTCCGGTTTCACATTGCCGATTGACCGGGTCATGGTGGACGGCCAGTGGCGCGTTGTTAACGGTCATCGGCTTGACGCCGAGTCAGCGGGCAGTGCATATGCGGCAGTTGCACAAAAATTAAATCGGGCGGCGGCATCATGAGTACGACATCTGTCCCCCGGTACCGACAAGTAAAGGAACTCATTATTCGGCGCATCTCGAATGGTGAATTGCGTCCACGTGATCGTGTTCCATCGGAAAACGAGTTGGTAGACTCAACCGGCGTTTCTCGCATGACTGCCAATCGCGCCTTGCGAGAGCTAAACGATGAAGGCTACGTAGAACGAATCGCAGGCGTAGGCACTTTTGTTGCCGATTTCAAAGCGGCCTCACATGTCCTCGAAGTGCGTAATATTGCTGCTGAGATTGAACGACGCGGACACACGCATTCCGCAAGAGTCCTTGTCTGCAAGGAACTGCCAGGGGATGTTGAGACGGCGGGCGCGTTGCAAACCACTGTTGGTGACACAGTGTATTTCGTGCGTATCGTGCACGAAGAAAGTGAGGTACCTATTCAGCTGGAAGATCGATTCGTCGTGCCGGATTTCGCGCCCGAATTTCTGCAACAGGATTTTACTGCAATAACCCCTAGCGCCTATTTGAGCTCTGTGTCGCCATTGCAGGAAGCGGAACACGTTGTCCGTGCACAAATGCCGGACACGATCACGCGCGACAGTCTCGACATGCCTCCCGGCGAGCCCTGCCTGGTCGTGACGCGACGTACCTGGGCGCATGGTCGCCCGGTCAGTTTTGGCAGGCTGTTTCACCCAGGCAGCCGCTTTGAATTATCTGGACACTACATACCGCCAGGCACAGAGGCGTTGGTAGACGACACGTAGAACGGAGTCACACCGCATGAAAAAATCTGAAAGTCGAGTGGTAACAGCGCCCACAGGAACTGAACTGACGGCGAAATCGTGGCTCACAGAAGCGCCGCTGCGCATGCTCATGAACAATCTAGATCCGGAGGTCGCTGAGCGACCAGACGATCTGGTTGTTTACGGCGGGATCGGCAAGGCTGCTCGCAATTGGGAATGCTTTGATCAGATCGTTGCAGCGCTTCGCGCGCTCGAGGAAGACGAAACGCTGCTCGTTCAGTCGGGCAAACCGGTGGGTGTTTTTCGTACCCATGCAGACGCGCCTCGGGTCTTGATCGCAAACTCCAATTTGGTACCCGCATGGTCCAATTGGAAACATTTTCGCGAACTCGATAAAAAGGGTTTGATGATGTACGGGCAGATGACGGCTGGCTCATGGATCTACATTGGCAGCCAGGGCATCGTCCAGGGAACTTACGAAACGTTCGCAGAAATGGGGCGCCAACATTACGGCGGCAATTTGGCTGGTAAGTGGATTCTGACTGCCGGTCTCGGCGGTATGGGGGGTGCACAACCCTTGGCGGCCACCATGGCAGGCGCATCGATGCTGGCCATCGAATGTCAGGCAGACCGAATCGAGAAACGTCTGGAAACAGGCTATCTCGACAAGCGCGCCGGATCACTTGATGAGGCATTGGCGATGATCGATGCAGCGGTGTCGAGCAAGGCAGCCGTATCGATTGGTTTGCTCGGTAACGCTGGCGAATTGCTGCCGGAGATGCTTGCTCGAGGCGTGCGACCTGATGCTGTCACCGATCAAACCTCGGCGCACGATCCAGCCAATGGGTATCTTCCAATCGGTTGGAGCGTGTCCGAGTGGCTGGAAAAGCGTGAATCCGATCCCGATGCTGTCGTTTCGGCTGCGAACAAATCGATGGCGAAGCACGTGCGTGCCATGCTCGAATTTAAGGCCGCAGGCATTCCAACTTTCGACTACGGCAACAACATCCGTCAGGTTGCCTTCGATGAAGGCGTTGAGGATGCATTTGATTTTCCGGGATTTGTTCCCGCTTATGTACGACCACTGTTTTGTCGTGGCATTGGCCCGTTTCGTTGGGTTGCGCTGTCGGGTGATCCGGAAGATATTTACAAGACCGACCAAAAGGTCAAAGAGTTAATCCCGGATGATGCGCATTTGCACAACTGGCTGGATGCGGCAAAAGAACGCATTCAGTTTCAGGGTTTGCCGTCGCGCATCTGTTGGGTGGGGCTCGGGCAGCGTGATCGATTGGGCTTAGCGTTTAATGAAATGGTTAGAAATGGTGAGCTCAAAGCACCTGTTGTTATCGGTCGTGATCACCTGGACAGCGGTTCTGTCGCCAGTCCCAATCGCGAGACTGAAGCCATGCGTGATGGTTCCGATGCGGTATCTGACTGGCCGCTGTTGAATGCGCTACTGAGTACCGCGAGCGGCGCAACGTGGGTTTCATTTCATCATGGCGGTGGCGTCGGTATGGGTTACTCACAGCATGCAGGCTTGGTGATTGTTTGCGACGGCACTGAAGCTGCCGATGCTCGCATCGCACGTGTTCTGTGGAATGACCCGGCGACGGGCGTCATGCGACACGCAGATGCTGGTTACGAAGAGGCTATCGCCTGTGCCCGCGAGCATGACCTTAAGCTACCCATGGTTGACGGGACAAAGGCATGACCGAAATCGAAATCTCAAGCCGGCCATTGTCGTTAGCCGACCTCCGTCGAATTTGGAACGGCCCGGTCAAATTATCGCTTAGTGACGAGGCATGCGATTCCATTCGTGACTCGCAAGCAACCGTCGACGCCGTCATTAAAGGTGGCGAGCAGGTGTATGGCGTCAATACCGGTTTTGGCCTGTTGGCGAATGTGCGTATTAGCGACGATGAGCTTGGAGTGTTACAGGAAAACCTTATTTGTTCGCATGCCGTGGGGGTCGGTCCATTATTGCCCGACCCAATCGTTCGTTTGGTTATGGTCACCAAGGTCAAAGCGCTTGCGCAGGGCAACTCAGGCGCGCGCCTGGATTTGGTCACGGCCATCATCGAACTGATTAATCGCGGCATATATCCAACGATCCCGGCGAAAGGTTCGGTCGGTGCATCCGGTGACCTGGCCCCCTTGGCACACATGGCCGGTGTTCTAATCGGAATCGGTAATGCGCGTGTAGACGGTGTTGAAGTGTCAGCAGAAGACGCGTTACGGGAGGCAGGTCTGGAAAAGATACGCCTCGCCCCAAAAGAAGGGCTCGCGCTGCTCAACGGAACCCAAGTCTCAACGGCCATTGCGCTTGCCGCAGTATTTCGAACGGAAAATCTTCTTGCTGCGGCGGTAACCGCCAGCGCAATGGCAACAGATGCCATTAAAGGTAGTGATACACCGTTCGACGATCGCATTCACGCGGTGCGTGGTCACGATAGCCAAAGTGTCATCGCGCGCACGTTGCGAGAACTATTGGATGGCAGCACCATTCGGGCTTCGCACCTCGATTGCGACAGAGTTCAGGATCCCTATTCGATTCGATGTCAGCCACAGGTCGCTGGTGCTTGTCTCGGCGTGTTACGCCATGTGTGCGATGTTCTGCAAATAGAGGCGAATGCCGTCACCGACAACCCATTAGTATTTGCGGAAACCGGTTCGATTCTGTCAGGCGGAAATTTTCACGCGGAACCGGTTGCCTTTGCGGCTGACTACCTCGCCCTGGCGATCGCAGAGCTTGGATCAATCTCTGAACGGCGTGTGGCATTGTTGATCGATCCGCATATGTCGGGATTGCCAGCATTCCTGGTCAAAGATAGCGGCCTGAATTCCGGTTTCATGATTGTGCAGGTTACGTCAGCGGCACTAGTCTCTGAAAACAAATCGCTGGCGCATCCGGCCAGCGTTGACAGCATACCGACCAGCGCGAATCAGGAAGACCATGTCAGTATGGCAACTTTTGCCGCCTATCGTTTGCATGCAATGTTGGATAACGCGATCAATATTATCGCGATCGAACTATTGGCTGTGGCGCAGGGCATCGATTTTCATCATCCGCAGAAAAGTTCTCCGATGTTGGAAGAGGCGCACGGAAAGGTTCGTGAGCTGTCGCCAGTGCTTGAGCAGGATCGCTCTTTGAAGCCAGACATCGACGCG
>JABIUH010000036.1 GCA_018701055.1 Woeseia sp.
AACCACCAGATGGCGTCAGCGTCATCACCCTCGGTAGTGAAAAAGCGAAAATTTGCATGCGTGGTTGGAACGTATGGATTATGCGGATGCAGCACGAGCGACACCCCCATTGCTTGAAAACGTTTGCCGGCGAGCTCCGGGCGGCTTTGTGTGGCAGACGGCGGCATTTGATCACCGAACACATGTGAAAAACTGACACCCGCCTGCTCGAAAATCTTGCCATTCGTTAACACACGACTTTCCCCGCCGCCCCCATCTGCCCGATCCCAGTGATCGCGCTCAAACTTTCCGACACCGTCAGTGTCCTCAAGGGATGAGCAAATACGCATCTGTAGCGTACGCAAATAATCTGTAACAGCACGAATGTTGTCGTCGCTCATGCGGGTCTCACAATCCTATTAGTCCTTATGTCACGAATTTCAGATGCGCCCCGCGCGGGTCCGCATTGTCCTGGTACGACATAGTCTACTAAAGGACTGAATTGTCTGCGCAGAACAGTCGCATTTCGTGCCGGCGGGTGCCCAGAGAGATTTGCGCTAGTGGACACAATGCAGGACGCTGCCTCTTCGCATAACGCGCGCGCGATAGGATGGGTCGTTAGGCGAACTGCAACCGTTTCATGCGCGCCACGAATCCAGCTTGGGGCGGCGTCCGTGGCCGGCACTATCCACGTGGTTGGATTGCTCTCCGTACTTGGAATTTCGGCATCGCCCAAATCGATCCAATCGTCCAACTGCCGTGCATCGGATGCTATGAGTATCAGCCCTTTGGAAACATCCCGGCCTTTCACTTGGAGAATTTTATAGACTGCCGTCGCGTTATTCGGGAGGCAGCCAAGACCGAACACACCTTCGGTCGGATAGGCAATGACGCCTCCCGAGTGCAGCAGGCGAGATGCCCGCCGAATCATTTGTGAACTGGCCATCCGTACTGGCCTATGCGTTTAGCCCGAATTATTCATGAATAATTCGGGCTAAGACTCGTCTGAGTCAGATGATTTTTTCTTCGCAACCTTCTTCTTAGTTTTTTTCTTTTTGGCTTTCTTCTTTGTTGCCTTTTTCTTGGTCGCTTTCTTAGTCTCGGTCTTTTTCTTTGTTTTCTTCTTGCCGCGTTTTCCACGCACCGGCGCGTTTGCCAGAAGTTCTATGCATTCTTCGAGCGTCAGCGATTTCGGTTCGCGATCTTTCGGCACACGTGCGTTCTTTTCTTTGTTTGTAACGTAAGGGCCGTAGCGCCCGTTCAGAACCTGGATGCCGTCGGCTTCGAAATCCTGAATGAGGCGGTTAGCATCAGCGATCTTCTTTTCCTCGATTACTTCCAGCGCCCGTGGTAGTTCGATTGTGTAGGGATCATCGTCCTTAATCGAAACATACTTATCGCCATAACGAACGTAAGGCCCGAATCGACCGACACTGGCCGAAATTTCAAGTCCATCCTCGGTCTCACCTAACTTTCGCGGCAGCTTAAAGAGTTCCATCGCCGTCGCCATATCGATGTCGCCCATTTTCTGACCTGGACGCAAACCGGCAAATTTAGGTTTATCCTCATCATCTTTAGTGCCGATCTGAACGAAGGGACCGTAGCGACCCATGCGCACGGTTACCGGCTTGCCGGATTTCGGATCTGTACCGAGCTCGCGCGCTTGGGCAACCTGTTCGCGAGAGACGCTTTCTTCTTTGTCGACAACGAGATCGTGAAAAGGCTTCCAAAACTCCTCGAGGAGTGGAACCAGATCTTTCTGCCCCAACGAAATGGCATCGAGATCATCTTCCAAACGCGCCGTGAAGTCATAGTCCACGTACCGCTTAAAGTGCTCGGTGAGGAAACCAATAACAATCCTGGCAATGTCGGTTGGCAAAAACCGCTTGGCATCCATTTCGACATATTCGCGGTTCTTGAGCGTCATGATGATGTTGGCGTAGGTCGACGGGCGGCCTATTCCGTATTCTTCGAGCGTCTTCACGAGGCTTGCTTCTGTAAAACGCGGTGGTGGCTCAGTGAAATGTTGTTCCGGTCTCAAAACGTCCAGATTGATTACGTCGCCCACACCAACTTCAGGCAACAACCGGTCTCCGTCATCGTCCTTTGAGTCGTCTTTTCCTTCGTGATAGACCGCCATGAAGCCCGGTTCCACGAGCACCGAGCCATTGGCTCGGAAGCGATGCTGTTTATCTGCAGAAGCCGGATCTATTTCACCTGGAGAAAATTCCAGAGCGACTGTGTTAAATACAGCGGAGACCATCTGACACGCCATCGTTCGCCGCCAAATGAGGGTATAAAGTTTTAGCTGTTCTTCATCCAGCTTGCCGCGCAACGAGTCGGGAGTATGCGTCACCGAAGTCGGTCGAATGGCCTCATGCGCCTCCTGAGCATTCTTTGCCTTAGTCTTAAACTTGCGAACTTCATCCGGGACATTCTCGGCCCCATAGCGTTCTTTGATTACGTCGCGGATCTCCGCAACGGCAACATCGGCCAAAGTGACCGAATCAGTACGCATATAAGTGATAAGGCCGACATTGCCAATATCCGGCAATTCGATGCCTTCGTACAACTTCTGCGCAACGCGCATGGTCCATTGTGTGTTGAAACCGAGCTTGCGCGACGCTTCCTGCTGCAATGTCGAGGTTGTAAACGGAGCGGCCGGATTACGTCGCCGTTGCTTCTTATCAACTTTGACCGTAGTCAGCTTCCCGTCGGCTGCAGCAAGAATGGTCGTTTCGACCTCACGCGCGGCAACCTCGTTTTCAAAGCTGAACTGTTCGACCTTTTCTCCCTTATAACGCACCAGTCTGGAGAAAAACGGTTGCTCATTCTTACTGATATCTGCTTCGATCGACCAGTATTCACGCGGCTTGAACGCCTCGATTTCGAGTTCACGCTCTACGATCATGCGTAGCGCGGGACTTTGCACGCGGCCAGCCGACAGTCCTCGTTGCACCTTCTTCCACAATAACGGTGACAGGTTGAATCCGACTAGATAATCCAACGCACGGCGCGCCTGCTGTGCGCTAACCAAGTCGGTTGACACTTCACGAGGGTTTGCGACTGCGTCGCGAACCGCGTCTTTCGTGATCTCATGAAAGACCACGCGATGCAGGGCCTTGCCGACTAAGGCCTTACGCTCTTTTAAAAGTTCGATTAAATGCCATGAAATCGCTTCGCCCTCACGATCCGGATCAGTCGCGAGATAAAGCGCATCGGAGCTCTTCAGTGCTTTGATTATTGCTTTGACGTGTTTTTCGTTTCGCTCGATGATCTGGTACTTCATTGCGAAACCTTGTTCGGGATCGACCGCGCCTTCTTTAGGCACTAAATCCCGGACATGGCCATAGGAGGCCAGAACATGAAAATCTTTGCCTAAATAATTACTAATGGTTGTCGCCTTTGCGGGCGACTCGACGATGACAAGATTCTTGGGCATTCTGGGTGACCGTTCCTTATATAAGTGTCTAAACGCAAAACCGCGACACATTGCCGCGGTTGAATTACAGCTTTACGGGCGGTCTGTCAAGAATAGCGTGTCTCGAGTGCTCGAAACCGGATGCAAACCGGCACCTTAATGGAGCGTGGTTTCACCTTCGTCAAATACTAAATCTTCCATTCGGGCATAGGCAAGCTCTTGACCGGGCTGGCTAAACAGAACCATGAGTACCACCCATTTGATCTGTTCGACATCAATATCGTGCGTTTCGAGCGCAAGAAGGCGATCGATCAATATTTCACGCTGGTTGGGCGACAGAATTCCGATCTGTTCGAGATAGGACACAAAGCCACGGCAGCTGACGTCGAGGCGTTCTGATTCGACATCATTATAGACTCGCGTGCCATGTGCGGTTTGCGGATTGTAGCTAAAGGATTCCTGGTTCTCGGTAAGGCCGTCCAGCCAGTCGAGCGCTCGGTCAATTTCGGCGTCACCGAATCCCGCGCGCGCGAGCTCGTCGCGGAGCTCGTTTTGATCTGCTTCAGGTTCTTCCTCAGTGTCGATGTAGGTCTCGAACAAATACATCAGAACGTCGAGTACATTTTCTTTCATGCCTGGAGCTACTCCCCTAACGCACCTGGTCCAGTTTATTCTTGCAGTCTTGAGTAGCGGCCGCCATTTTGCGCCTCAATTTTTTCCTCAAGCTCCAGGATCAAGAGCATGGAGGAAACCTGGTCGATCGTCAATCCGGAAATTTCGACCAGCTCGTCTGGCGAAATTGGGTCAAAACCCAGTGCGTTAAGTAACAATTGATAGTCATGATCATTGTCAAATTGGTCTGTAGGCGGAGTTGCTTTTGCATCAGTAGTTTGCAGCAGGTGTTGAACTAACGGTCCTAACTCCGAAACGATATCTGCGGCACTTTCGACGAGTTTAGCCCCTTGTCTAATCAGTTGATGGCAACCGCGTGACATCGGATTATGTATCGAACCTGGAATCGCAAATATTTCTCGGCCTTGCTCCGCGGCCAATCTTGCGCTGATAAGTGATCCGCTGCGCTTGGCTGCCTCAACGACGAGCGTGCCGATGCACAGACCACTGATCAATCGATTTCGTTGCGGAAAGTTTTCTCGACGTGGCGGTGTGCCCAAGGGAAATTCAGAACAAAGCGCACCCTGTTGCGCAATGGTCCCGGCGAGATCTGCATTAACAGCGGGATATATTCGATCGATACCATGACCTAAGAAGGCGACCGTCATGGCTTTTCCGTCAAGCGCCCCACGATGGGCGGCAGCATCGATGCCCTCGGCCAGTCCGCTGACGATACAAAAGCCTGAGCCGCCGAGGTGTTTCGCAAATTCATATGCGTTTTGCTCGCCACCTCTTGTCGGGTTTCGGCTGCCCACAATTGCTAGCGATGGCAGGTGCAATGCGTCGAGGTTGCCAACGACAAATAAGCGCTCCGGAGGATTGGGAATCTGAAGCAACAGCGCTGGAAAATCGTCGCTCCCAGATTCGACGATGTGGTGCCCGTCTTTTTCGAGCCACTCCAATTCCGCGTTGGTGGTATTCACAGTTAATTCCCGGCAGTGTCAGCACAGTTTTTCGTTGGTCAGCCTGAATTGTAGACCTCGCGTCGTCAGCGTGGCGATAGTAAATCTGCTGAACTCACCAAGAATTAGGGGTTCCAGATGGGAAGCGGCAATCTAATGACCAAAAAAAGGCCCGATACCGTTAGGTATCAGGCCTTTTCAGATTTGTACTTTTCTAGAGTGGGTTACGCACAGCGTCGTGAACGTGAATATCGCTAGTGGCTTCCATTACTAATGCATAGCCGATGCGATCGTAAACCTTGAACACCATAATCGTTCCAGCGGATTCGTCAGGCAGTTTGACAACCTCGCCTTTGCGCAGGAATGAGTTGCCCGCAAATCGATCACGCACTTCCTCACCCGTCTGGAAGACCGTAAGAACATCGCCTGGAGCGAGACCATTTCGCGCGCCACGGTTCAATACGATGACCTGGTACTGTCCAATCAATGAAACGCCATCGACGACAGAAATGATTCTTCCATCAACATCGATATCCGGCGCTTTCGGGAAAAAATTTAACGGGATGTCGACGGTTTCAGGAATCAAACGGTCGCCGGCCAGTGCTTCACGATTAGTATCAATCAACGAAACTGTTGCCGGGTCGCCACCGCGCGATAGCGCACCTTCACCAACATAGATGCCCTGGTAGCCTATGAGGTCACCATCGTCGGGATCACGCATTTCGTCGCCGACGTGTACAACACTGTAGCGAGTGCCGTTTTGTGTCGCCTGGCCGCCGCGAATGTAAACCTGGTTGCCAGCACTCGCCATCAAGTGATCTCCGCGCGTCGCGAGGATATAAGGGAGTTGTTCGGCCTGATCTTTCTCGAGTACGAGCCCTTTGGATAAGAACGACGAGATCTCCTCGTAAGGAATGCTCGAAACTGATTCGTCCAGTGGCGACACTCGTGCTTGCGGTGACAGCCGATACATCGATGCGCGGACATTTGTAATTCTGGTCTGGCCGTCGATCGTGACCAGCGCTAATACATCACCCGGATAAATTAAGTGCGGGTTTTCAACCTGTGGGTTGACATACCAGACTTCGGGCCAATACCAGGGATCACGTAGAAACGTTGCCGCGATATCCCACAAGGTATCTCCATCTTGCACAACGTATTCATCCGGAGCGCCGGATGCAAGCGGTACAGGCCGGCTAATCTGTTGTAAAACAGGTCCGCTTTGTGTCGGTTGCGCCATACTGCTGCCGCCAGGTTCGAGCGACGCCGACGCGCTTGGCGTCGTGGAGGTGCGAGCGACTGGAACAGGGGTATCGTTTTCATCTGCGCCGAACGGGTTCAGATTGCTCATAGTAGTGCAGCCGGCCATGCTTGCGGCCAGTGCAACGACGGTCAGTCTGAGACCGGTTTTAATGCGTTTTTTGTTAGGAGACATAATCGACGGGTGCTCCATCATAGTAGTCTTAAGTCTGCCAGGGGCAGGGGTTGCTATAATATGTCGTCTCAGCGCCGATTAGGCTGCTAAACACGTCACAATTCCGGCCCAAAATAGGGTCTGACAGCCCAAGGATCAGGCGGCATTGTCCGCTATCTTATTCAATAAAGTCAAAAATTTAGGTGCAATAGGTAGGAATCCTCTTAGAACTCATTATGTCAATACTCAATATTCTCGAATTCCCCGATCCCCGTCTGCGAAGAAAAGCCGTTTCGGTGGAATTGGTGGACGACACGCTGCGGCTCTTGATCGATAACATGTTTGAGACGATGTACGCTGCGCCCGGCATAGGTTTAGCCGCCACGCAGGTCGACGTACACCGTAGATTGCTGGTCGCAGACGTTTCTACGGAGAAGGACGATCCGTGGGTGCTGATCAATCCCATTATTTTGGAACGCGATGGAGTGGAGGTAACCGAAGAGGGTTGCCTTTCCGTGCCAGGTTATTACGAGAGTGTGGAGCGAGCGGAGCAGGTTCGCGTTCGTTATATGGATCGCAACGGAGAGGAACAAGTAAGCAAGTTCGAAGGGCTTCTTGCTATTTGTGTGCAGCACGAAATCGACCATTTGGATGGCAAGCTCTTTGTTGATTACTTGTCCGAAGCAAAACGCCAACGCATCCGAAAACGTCTTTTAAAAGATCGTAAGTATCGTCAGGAAGAGCAGGCTGCCGCAGTCTGATCCCCCCAACCGTACCGCGAGCCGATAATTTGTTCGTGGGAGGTTCCCAATAGATGAGCACCATCAAGATTTTATTTGCAGGCACGCCCGAATTTGCGCGCGTGTCGTTGCAGGCACTCGTCGAAAGCGGTAACACGCCCTACAAAGTGCTAACGCAGCCTGATAGGCGCGCCGGTCGCGGAAAACGGGTCACTGCGAGTCCGGTTAAACAATACGCGGAGTCAGTGCATATCGAAGTGATGCAGCCGGTAACACTAAAGGACCCAGAGGTCGTGGCGGAACTCACCGCACTAAAACCCGATGTGATTGTTGTTGCGGCATATGGGTTGCTACTCCCGCAGGCTGTGCTGGATATCCCTGCCGCCGGTTGTCTCAACGTGCACGCGTCACTGCTGCCCCGTTGGCGTGGTGCCGCGCCAATACAGCAGGCAATTCTTCAGGGTGACCAACAGTCCGGCATTTGCTTGATGGGTATGGAGGCGGGTTTGGATACCGGTCCGGTGTATGCCGAACGAGCGACTGAAATAGGCATTAATGAAACAGCCGGTGAGCTACATGATCGGTTGGCGGCACTCGGCGGTGATCTGTTGGTTGAAAAACTGCAACTTATTGTGGCAGGAAACTTGTCTGCGGAAAGACAAGACGATGCGTTGGCAAGGTATGCTGCGAAAATCAAGAAAACCGATGCCTGCATCGATTGGAGTAACGACGCGGAGATGATTTTGCGGCAAATTCGGGCGTACAACCCTACCCCTGGCGCTTTCTTCCAGTCGCAAGATGAGGTCATCAAGTGTTGGCAGGCCGAATTGCTCGTGGGCGCAAATGGCGACCCGGGCAACGTACTGGGTGTGGACAAGTTCGGCATAGATGTCGCTTGCGGCGTCGGCGCCATTCGCTTGCTGCAGTTACAGCGGCCCGGTCGAAATAGAATCACGGGCGCCGAATTTTCTGCGCAGTCAACACTGACCGACGCTCGGTTTGGCTAGCCAGATGTGCTCGCGATGAAATCTGGAGTAAGCGCCAGAGTTGCCGCTGCGAACGCGCTTGATGCCGTCGTTGGTGATGGAAAATCGTTGGACTGGGCGTTGGCTCAAAGCGACGAAGGCCTGGCGCTTAACGATCGGTCGATGATGAGAATGCTGTGCTATGGATGCTTGCGTCATCACTGGCAGCTGCGTGCCCAGCTCGCACAGCTGCTCGATCGACCTCTAAAGAAGCGCGATCGTATTATCGAGTCGCTACTTGTCGTCGGACTATTTCAGTTAAGTGATACCCGCGTACCGGACCATGCGGCGGTATCGACGACGGTCGAGGCAACGCGTGCACTGCGTCGCCCAAAAATGGCGGGGTTGGTGAACGCCGTGTTACGCAATTTTCTGCGCAAAGAAGAGACCCACAAAGAACCGATAAACGATGAGGCGCGCTACAATCACCCGCAGTGGCTTCTTGATCGCCTGCGCGCGGACTGGCCGGATGATTGGCAACAAATTGTTGCAGCGAACAATGCTCAAGCTCCAATGTGTTTGCGCGTTAACCCCAGGTTCGGCACGGCGGAAAAATATCAGCAGACGCATGCGATCGAGGGCGCGCTTGTAGCGGGCCTGGAACAGGCATTGCGACTGGATGTGCCTCAATCCGTTGACGACCTTCCCGGGTTTTTCGAAGGCCAGGTGTCCGTCCAGGATGGTGCTGCACAAATTGCCGCACCGTGGTTGTTGGCCGATGGATCTGGGAGGGTACTCGATGCTTGCGCAGCCCCTGGCGGCAAAACCGGGCAGCTTCTGGAGTTGATGGGTGACGAGGCCAATCTTACGGCGATTGACTCTGATGAAAATCGACTCACCGGCATTCGTGAAAACCTGACGCGTCTTGGCCTTCATGCAACCGTCCTGGCGGCTGATGCATCTAATACTGAAGAGTGGTGGGACGGTGAGTCTTTCGACCAGATTTTGCTGGATGCACCTTGTTCAGCGACAGGAGTGATTCGTCGCCATCCGGACATCAAACTGCTGCGGCGGGAAACGGATATAGCGACTCTCGCAACGCTACAGGAGAGGATTTTGAACAGCCTGTGGCCACTTCTGAGGCCCGGTGGACGACTTCTGTACGTTACATGCTCTGTGCTGTCGGAAGAAAATGAAGCGGTGATTAGGCGCTTCCTGGTGGGCCAGGGCGATGCAGTTGAGGACAGAGTGTTGCATGCTTACAACATTCGCGATCTAATGGTTGAAAAGGCACTCGGATTCCAGGTATTGCCCGGAACCGAAGGACTGGATGGCTTCTATTTCGTCTGTCTAAAAAAAGCATCTGAATAAGATTCACGATAAGAAAAAATGAGAGGAAGAAGGACAATTGGGCTCGCCTGCTGGGTGCTGACGCTATTCGTCGGCATGCACGTGCTGGCCCCGGTTGTTGCGCAACAAATTCCTGAGCGTCAGGGTTTTTTCGACATTCGGTCCGCTTCGACCCTACTAAATGACGGCGTTCATAAGTTAGAGGCTCGGTTGCAGCTCATTCTTAGTGATGCTGCGTTGGAAGCGCTCAATAGTGGTGTTCCGCTCAGGATCGAACTTAATTTTGAAGCAATCCGAGTGCGTGGATTTTGGGTTGATGCGCAAGACGCGGAACTCAGCTTTACCTACGAGCTCGAATATCGACCATTGAGTCAGCGCTACATTGTAAGAAGCCTGAACAGTGGCGATCAGGACTCGTTTGCGACGCTCTACGCGGCCTTGAATAACCTTGGGCGAATTCAAGGCCTGCCGGTAATCGATGATGCTGTGCTGGAAAACGACGCACGCTATCGATTGCGACTTCGTGCGCGTTTGAGCACACGCCAATACCCCGCATCATTACGATTACTGTTTTTCTGGCGCAGCCAATGGCACCTGGAGAGTGACTGGTACGAATGGACACTCGCACGATAAAGAGAGCGGTTATCACCGCGGTCGGCGTTATTGGCGTCGGGCTCGCATTGGTTGCTCTATTCCTGTTGAGTTGGACGCCACAAAACTCTGACGATTTTGAATTGTTACACATCGTAATCTTAACGATTAATATCGCGGGCGTTGCTGTGCTGTTTGCGCTGATGGTTGGAAATCTCGCAAAATTATTTCAAGATTATCGGAATAACGTTCCAGGTTCGAAACTTAAGGCCCGCATGGTCGGAATGTTTGTAGGCCTTGCGATTTTGCCGCTTGTCGTTGTTTTCTATTTTTCAATTCAATTTATTAACAGCGGTATTGACAGTTGGTTTAGCGCCGACGTTGAAGATGGTTTGGACGATGCCCTGGCGCTGAGTCAGGCCGCGCTCGGCATGCAGATGCGAGATCACCTGAATACCACAATCCGCATTGCCGACCGACTGCGCGATGTTGACGCGCGCCAACTTGTCTACGAGCTCAGCATGTTGCGGCGAGAGAGTGGCGCTAGCGAAATATCGATCTTTGCGCGCAACAGTCAGATTTTAGCAACCAGTTCGGATCAATCCGCAGGTAGTTTTCCGGAACAACTGACCGACGAAGTCATTTTGCAAATTCGACAGAATCGGCCCTACGTTAATCTTGACCCTCTGGAGTCAGGTGGTTACGAAATTCGGACGGCCGTGCCGTTCCGTAATATCAAACGCACGAGTTCGTCTGGTGTCATCCAGGCGCTCTATCGTGTTCCGGACCGGATTGGTGCTATGGCGGATAGCGTTGACACGTCTTACAACGACTACCAGCGCGCCGCGTTTTTCCGTGAAGATTTGAAACAGAATTCTTCGCTTACGTTGACGGTTGTACTGATGTTGTCGTTGCTGGCGTCAATTTATGGGGCGTTTGTCCTGTCGCGGCGTCTGGTTGCGCCGATCCAGGACCTTGTCGCCGGAACACAAGCGGTTGCCAGAGGCGATTTTGATACTCGATTGCCCGCGCCTTCCAGAGACGAAATTGGATTTCTGATCAGTGCTTTCAATGACATGACGCAAGGCCTTTCGACAGCTCGTCGCGAGGCAAGTCTGAGCCAGGCGCTGGTCGAGGCGGAACGCGCCTATCTTGCCGTAATCCTTGATCGATTATCAACAGGTGTAGTGGCGCTGGAATCTGATTTGCGTATCCGCACCGCCAATGAGGCATCGGGTGCAATTCTGAACGCCGATCTTGAAAGTCGTGCCGGCGAGTACTTGCCGGACGTGGCGAAAGGACAGCCCCTTCTCGAACAGTTTGTCGACGTAGCCCAAGTACATCTAAAAGCTGGCAAGACTGAGTGGCGTGAACAAATCGTTTTGCGGGGTGAGGTTGGTAGACGGGTGCTTACCTGCACTTGTACGACGCTGCCTGGTGACGAAGATCACGCAGCTGGTTACGTGGTCGTATTTGACGACATAACCGGACTCTTGCAGGCGCAACGCGATGCGGCCTGGGGCGAGGTTGCTCGGCGACTCGCCCATGAGATTAAGAATCCATTAACACCAATTCAGTTGTCAGCAGAGCGAATGCGTCGAAAGTATCTGCCCATTTTGGATGCAGATGAGGCGCAGATTCTTGATCGAGCAACGCACACAATTGTGCAGCAGGTTGAGGCAATGAAAGAAATGGTGAACGCATTCAGCGATTATGCGCGGGCTCCGGACATCGACGTCAATCACTTCGACATGGAAAAATTGGTTCATGAAGTTGTAGATCTTTATCGCGCTCAAGAAAGCGGTATCCGTATTATTTTGAATACGGATTCTGATCTGCCGGAGATTGAGGCGGACATTGGTCGGATTCGCCAAATCCTTCATAACCTGATTCGCAATGCGACTGAGGCATTAGAAAATACAAAAAATGGACGAATTGACGTTGGCATCAGAGTTGCTGAAGTTCATGACGTTGAGGTGATGGAAATGGTTGTGGCAGATAACGGATTAGGTTTTCAGAGCGATTCCATCAGTCAGATTTTCGATCCGTATGTAACGACCAAACCGAAGGGGACAGGATTGGGCTTGGCAATTGTGAAGAAATTAGTTGAAGAGCACGCAGGCACAATCGAAGCACAAAATCGAGAAGAAGGTGGTGCGGTGATTAATATAAAACTACCGATCAGCGAAGCGGCACGCAGTCAGATGATTGCGAGGCTGCCAGGTCGGGTTGAACCAAGGAGGGAAAGAGCATGAGTACTTCACATGTGCTGGTGGTCGATGATGAAGCTGATATCAGAGAACTAATCGATGAAATTCTTTCGGACGAAGGGTACCGAGTCACGGTGGCAGGTGATGCTGACGAAGCGCGAACCGCTCGAGATGATGAGAAATTTGACCTCGTATTGTTGGATATCTGGATGCCGGGTACCGACGGTATTTCTCTGTTGCGGGAGTGGTCCGAGCCCGGCGAATTGGATTGTCCTGTGGTGATGATGTCCGGGCACGGAACAGTCGATACGGCAGTCGAAGCAACTCATTTGGGTGCATTTGATTTTGTAGAGAAACCATTGTCGCTCGCAAAATTGCTACGCACCGTTGATCGCGCAATCAATACCGCGAAGAAACCAACGACGGGCAAGAACGTCTTGCCGTCCCTGTTGGCACCGATTGGTCGTAGCCCAATTATGAAAGGACTACGTGAAAAGATTCAGCAATTTGCCAGTTACGATTCTCCCGTTTTATTCATTGGCGAACCCGGTACCGGTCGTAGCGCTTTTGCTCGCTATATTCACAATATGAGCACACAAGCGGATGGTCCTTTGGTGACTTTGCTGGCTGCGTCAATTACCGATAGTAATGCCGAGGAGCAGTTGCTCGGAAGCGAATCCGACGGAGATGTGCGCAGTGGCTACTTTGAGCGGGCTCGAAACGGCACCTTAATTATTGACGAACTAACTGATCTTTGTGACCTGGCGCAGAAGTTGATCATGAGCGCTTTGGAGCAGGGAGAGTTTTTGCGCAATGGCGGTAATGAGCCCGTCAAACTGCAGACACGTGTGCTTGCGACCGTTAACGCCAGCTATGGCAAAGTGATGGATGCCGGCACGCTGCGCCGAGAACTCGTATCGAACCTCAATACATTGATGGTTAGAGTGCCACCGCTTCGGGATTATGCTGAGGATGTCCCTGAACTTTTAAGTTATCACGTGGATAAGCTCGTCGATTCTGAGGGCTT
>JABIUH010000003.1 GCA_018701055.1 Woeseia sp.
CTAATTATCGCCTGTGCGTTGTCCAGCGGCTGTGTCTATCAAGCTGCGTTATCGCAAGGAAATTTACTCGACCAGGAAGACATTGATCAGGCCGAAGTCGGGATGACTCGCGGTCAGATCCGATTTCTATTGGGCACGCCGATGATCGACGACCCTTTCCATGAAAACCGCTGGGATTACATTTACTTCCTGCGCATCAGGAAAGAAAAAGCGCAATTCAAACGCTGGATTTCCATTCGCTTTGAAGATGATAAAGTGATCGAAATCGACAAAGCAAAACAATTGAGCGAAGACCTTTAGTCTGTTTTAATTTTTTGGTCTGCAACCAGGTCGCGTCCCGAACCACCCATAAATTGCCCCGCCTTCGCTAAAAGTCGACGCGCAACCCGCGGATCAATGACAAGTGGCCGCAGAATTTCAATGCGATCCCCTGCCTTCGGACAACTATCAGCCGTTACTGGCTTACCCCAGATCGCAAGCGGCAGGGACGCTAATTCATCGTTAGGAAACTTTTTACCAATCCCTGACTGGGCGATGGCATCCACACAGCTGGCGCCGGCAATAACAAAAACCGTTTCCAATGCTTGCTGGTCAGCCGTGCCATAAGCGACCTCAACCGAAATTTTTTCGTCCCGAGACATTACAAATCGTATACCTGGGCTGCGCGTCCGGTGAACGCATCAACCAATGAATTGCAGGTCTCCTCGAAAAAAGCACCAAACAGCATGTCGACGAGTCGGCTCTCGAAGTCGAACTGCAATGCCAGTGTGACCTTGCAGCCGTCGGATCCAATCTGGTCAAACGTCCACCCGCCGGCGAGTGATTTGAACGGTCCGCCAAGAAGAGCGAGATCGATTGACTCATACTTTGTCAGAGTATTGCGTGTGGTGAACGACTTGGTGATGGCCCCCTTCTGCAGTTCGACCATCGCCTCCACAATGTTGTTAGACCGAGACAGCACTTCAGACCGATTGCACCACGGTAAAAAATCGGCGTACGAATCAACGTCGTCGACCAGCTCAAACATTTGCTGGGCGGAATACGTCACTAACGCACTTCGATTAACCGTTCGCATATTTAATAACCGCGTGGGCTCATAGCAGTCCCGACGTTTGCAAAAATACGACCACGATGGCTACAGGCGCTACGTAGCGCGCCAAAAATCGCCACACACTATATGCCGGCCCAACCCCACCCAACTCTTCGGCAGTTGAGTTCCGACACATCACCCATCCCGCAAATACCACAATGAAGAAGCCCCCAATCGGCAACAAGATGTTGCTGGTCAAATGATCGATATTCTCGTAGATCGTTCCTTTATAAAACTTGAATCCTGACAAAACGCTGAATGACAATACTGAGCCAAATCCCATAAGCCATATCAGGAAACCAATAATAACGGCGGCTTCAACCCGTGAGCGATTAAAGCGTTCAACCACCCAGGCAACAGATGGCTCCATCAGACTAAATGCGGAAGTCCATGCCGCGAATGACAGCAACAGGAAGAATACTGCGGCGTATAAAATCCCGCCTGACATTTGGCCGAATGCGCTGGGCAAGGTCATAAACACGAGTCCTGGGCCCTCAGCCGGGTCGAGGCCGTTCGCGAACACGATTGGAAAAACAATTAAACCGGCGAGCAGCGCGATTACCGTATCAGCACAAACAACGACCGCGGCGGTCCCGGGAATAGAGGTCTCCTGTGGTAAATAGGCACCGTAGGCCATCACAGCGCCAATACCGATACTAAGCGTAAAAAATGCCTGTCCCAACGCGATTAAAACGCCCGACCAGGATAGTTCGGAAAAATTTGGCGCCAACAGAAACTCAACACCCGCAGAGAAGTAGCCTGTATTAATAGAAAAAACAAGCAGGAGAATCATCAACCCAACCAACGCCGGCACCATCAAACGAACGGCCCATTCGAGCCCGCGTTTGACGCCGCGCGCGACGAGCGCGACAGTTGTGGCCATAAATAGCGTGTGCGCGATGGCCGTTGCAACCCAGTTGCTGGCAAATCCTTGATAGGTCGCGGTCACCTCTGCAATGCTTGCGTCAACAAACGTTCCGCTGACGCTTTCATAAACGTATGACAGCGCCCAACCCGCGATGAAGCTGTAATAGGAAAGGATAAGCATGCTACAGACGATGGCCAAATAGCCAAGGTAGCGCCACTGACTCGCGCCACCCTCTTCCTCGCCTAGCAACTTCATGGTTGCGACCGGATTTCGTCGTCCACGTCTGCCGATCAGGATCTCAGACATCATCACCGGCATACCGACGAGGAATACAAAGAACAGATAGACAAGCACGAATGCGCCTCCACCGTTTTGCCCGGCGATATAGGGAAACTTCCATATATTTCCAAGGCCGACCGCAGACCCGGTTACCGCTAGAATAAACGTGAATCGGGAGGACCAATGCCGGTGAAGGGAATTCCGCCGATCTCCGTCGGCTACATCATTTTCAAACATTTAATTTTCGTGGCATCTCTTTGGCGCGATTCTGGAGCAAAATTGGGCTACAGACAACAAACGTTAATGATTAACCTGACATATAATCCCCAGCCGCCAGGACCATCAATGAAAAGAACTCCGTGAATAAGCCAAAAGACAAAAAGGCTGCGCCTGCCAAGATTGCAGTCAATAAGAAGGCACGCTTCGATTTCTTTATCGAGGATAAGCTGCAGGCTGGATTAGTGTTGGAAGGATGGGAGGTGAAGAGTTTGCGGGCAGGTCGAGTCCAGATCACCGAGAGCCACGTAAGCATTCACAAAAGTGAAGCATGGTTGCTCGGAGCACACATAACACCGCTCGCGACGGCTTCTACACACATACAACCCAATCCGATCCGCAGACGGAAGCTGCTACTCAATCGGAATGAGCTGGACAAACTCATTGGGGCAGTGGAAAGGAAGGGCTACACCCTTGTGCCACTGAATCTTCATTGGAGCAAAGGACGAGCAAAGCTGGATATTGGTCTCGCGAAAGGCAAGAAAATGCACGACAAGCGAGAGACCAAGAAAGATCAGGATTGGAAGCGCGAGCAAGGTCGAATAATGAAGTCCTCTAGTCGTTAAATATCAAATATTTACCTTTTCTTTTTAATGCTAAATATTATCATTCTTCAGCGACAAAACAGACCGTTCATACGGTCTGGCCGGTGCCTAGAATAACGCCCCTTTCGGCTCATGATTACGCAATCGATAGAACGAACCCAGTACGCATCCAATTCGGCAGCTAATGACAATTTCTCAAGATTTGCGGAGATAGATTGTTTTTTCTGAATCTGCCCCTACACTAGGGTGGAACCAAATGATCACCGGGGGCGAATTGGATTCGACGTGGATCGCGAAGCTCCGAGTGCATGCCGAGGGACAGATAACCTCGTAAATCCACCTGTAAAACTTATAGTTGCCAACGACGACAACTACGCACTAGC
>JABIUH010000002.1 GCA_018701055.1 Woeseia sp.
AAGTGGTCAATGCATGTGCGGAGCGGTTCGCTTTGAAGCCGTAGATGTCGGTTCTGAACTAGGAATTTGCCACTGCATTATGTGTCAGCAGTGGGCGAGTGGGCCGTTTCCTGCGATCAACGTGGCGACTGTGAGTTTTGAGAGCGAAGATAACCTGACTCGATTTCAATCTTCCGCGTGGGCAGAGCGCGGTTTTTGCAAGGTGTGCGGCTCCAATATTTTCTATCGTGTGGTTTCCGATGGCAGTTATGACATGTGTCTCGGAGCGTTTGACGATAAATCAGGTTTCGAACTGCGGCACGAAATTTTTATCGATCGAAAACCTGATTGTTATTCGTTCGCGGGGGATCACAAGCGCCTGACCGAGGCTGAGACGATGGCGTTATATCCGGAGTTCACGGCACCGTAGACTGTTATTGATACGATAATTGAGTTCGCAATCGGTTAGATTGTTAGGTCACTAGAAAATACTTCGTCGGACGCGCAGCGTTCGGGCGTTAGCTACAATAATAATAAAGGCGGTGAAAAATGATCAATCAGATCAGTGCACTTAACGCTATAACGGTCGCCATGATATTGACCTCAACCGCGGTTGCTGAGGAAATTCGTCACGATCTTGCTGCTGACGCCTCAGCGAGTCGAATCGAAGCGGATATCGTTCGGTTGGTCGGTTTCGGCACTCGCCATACATTGTCCGAAACGGAATCCGATACGCGTGGAATTGGCGCAGCAAGACGTTGGATTGCAGATGAGTTCCGACAAATTTCTGCTGCCTGTGGCGAGTGTCTCGAAGTTCATATTATTGGCGATGTGATCTCCGGCGAAAGACGCATTCCAGAGCCGACGGAAGTCGTAAGCATCGTCGCAATTCAACGTGGCTCGTTGGATCCGGATCGCATGGTGATGATGTCTGGAGATATCGACTCGCGCGTCAGCGACCCGCTAGATGCGACTTCCGATTCTCCAGGCGCTAACGACAATGCGAGCGGTATGGCTGGCGTTATTGAAGCGGCACGAGTCCTGTCGAAACATAAATTTGCAGGCACCATTGTTTATGCGGGCCTTTCCGGTGAAGAGCAGGGGTTATTTGGTGGCCAAATTGTTGCGCGTCACGCGCTCGACAATGGGTGGCGCATAAAAGCAGTTTTGAACAATGACATGATCGGCAACATCACTGGCATTGATGGAGTAACTGACAACACGACAGCGCGGGTTTTTTCGGAAGGCACCCGTTACGTAGAGACGGAAGACGAGGCGCGCACGCGACGCTACAGCGGTGGTGAGGTCGATTCACCGTCACGCAATATCGCGCGTTACATTGATCGCATGGCTGACGAATTCATTCCGAATCTCGATGTCATGATGATCTATCGCCTCGATCGCTTTGGTCGCGGTGGCCACCACCGACCCTTCAACGAGGTGGGGATTCCTGGCGTACGGATTATGGAGACCCACGAGCATTACGAACGTCAACATCAAACGCTACGCACGGAAGCCGGCATCGAGTATGGCGATGTCATTGAAGGTGTGAATTTCGATTACGCCCGAAAACTCACGGGACTCAACATTGTGAGCCTGGCAGGTATGGCCAAGGCGCCGCCGTTTCCGGCAGACGTGGAGATTGAAGGCGCAGTCCAGCCGAGCACTACACTCAGTTGGAGTATGCCGACCGGAAAAGCGGCTGAAAATCTGGCGGACTACAAAGTTTATTGGCGGTTGACGACAGAAGCACAATGGACCTTCAGTAGAAATGTAGGTTTGGTCAACACGCATACACTCGAAAACATCGTCATCGACAACTATCTCTTCGGCGTCGCGAGCGTATCAAAGGATGGCTATGAGTCGCCCGTGGTGTTTCCAGGCGCAACCGGTTCATTCGGTGGTTACGGCGAATGAGTTCTGGAGCAAGTTCGCGGATACCCGTCCCCAAGTCGGAAAGCGTTAGCGGCTTTCAAATCGGAATAGTTATCTTCGGCGTTTCAATTACGTTGCCACTCATGTACAGCGCAGGTGAGCTCGTGCAGGGTATGGGCCTGTCCAAAGCCATCATTGCCGTCATTGCGGGTTCATTGATTTTGAGCGTGATGGCCGTTCCCGCAGCCATCGTTGGCGTGCGCACGCGCTTGTCGAGTTACATGATCGTCGAACATACCTTCGGCTCGGTCGGTGCCAAAATAATCAATTTCGCCCTTGGCCTGTTCTTGCTTGGGTGGTATGCGGTGACCGCAGAGCTTTTTGGGCGCACGCTATTTCTCGCAGCCGGTGAAATGGGCTTGGCCGGTGTTCCGGAGCCTGCCTACACCATCATGAGTAGCGTGTTGGTGATTGTTACCACGATCTACGGTTTTAGAGCGATCGAAAAACTGGCGTTAATCGCGGTGCCGTTTTTGCTATTGGCACTTTCCGTCGTCGTCGTATTGTCCCTTCGCGAGGTTACGTTTAAAGACTTACTGGTCATCGAGCGCGCGGGAATGGATCTGCCAACAGCCATCTCGGCTGTCGTAGGGGCCGCGATTGTGGGTGTTGTCCTTATGCCTGATCTAACTCGCTATGGAAGATCCATTGGCGACTGTTTGACAGCGTCATTCTTCGGTATGGGGGTGGGTACCGCGATTGCTTATCTGTTGGGTATGGTTCCGGTTCTGGTCTGGAATGAATTAGAACCGATGACGTATATGTTTGTCATGGGGTTTGGTGGTGTCGCGTTGGTCGTACTCGTTTTTGCTACCTGGACAACCAATGTCATCAATCTTTATTCGACTGCATTGGCCGGTCGCGCGTCGATTCCATTCGGTAACTACAGGAGCGTTGTGATTGTAGGCGGCGTGGTCGGCACATTGGGCGCATTGGTCGGCATCGCCAGTTCATTAATCGAATTCCTAATCACGCTGGGCTTACTTGTTCCGCCTATTGCCGGTGTCTACCTGTGCAACTTCTTTATATTGGGCCGCACCGATTTTTCTGCGGACAACTTACAGCATCGACCGGCGTTCAAGGTGAATGCCTTTATCGCGGGGGTCGGGACTGGTGTGATTTCGACGTGGATGTATTTTAACGATCTTTCAATCACAACTATAGGCGCACTCGACTCGTTTTTTATGTCCATTGTTTTCTATTGGATTTTGGAAAAGAGCAAAGCCCTGCTTGGGAAAGGCTGACGTGCGCATAGGGATCGATGTTGGAGGTACACATACCGATGCTGTCATCCTTGATGACCAAATCGTTATGGCGTCGACTAAAGTACTGACGTCGAAAAACGTTAAAGACGGCGTCATAAACGCACTCGATGAAGTGTTAAGCGAAAGCGGCATTGATTGTCACGCGATTGATGCCGTTATGATCGGTACAACACAATTCACTAATGCTGTTGTGCAACGTCGCGAACTCGCGCCGACCGCTATCATCCGTATTGCGCTACCCTCCGGTGAAATGGTTCCTCCGATGCTTGACTGGCCCGATGATATTGCTGACGAGTTAGGTCGGCACATTTACATGATTCACGGCGGCAAGACCTACGATGGGTTTCCGATCGCGCCATTACAGGACGATGAGATTGACGCTGCGGTGGATGACATCGTGGCGAAAGGCGTGCGGTTGGTGGCGGTGGTTGGAGTATTTTCACCTTCTGATCCAACGCAAGAGCAATACGTGGCGGCTCGTATTAGTGCGCGACATCCTGAGCTTCGCATCACGCTTTCTCACAGCATTGGTCGCATGGGTATTCTGGAACGTGAAAACGCAGCGCTTCTCAATGCAAGTTTGTTGCCCCTGGCTGACAAAGTAGTGAGTTCGTTTGCGTCTGCACTACAAGAGCGTGATATTAAATGCCCTTTTTACATCAGCCAAAACGATGGCACGCTGATGTCCGCGGATTTTGCGGCCGAGTTTCCAGCGCTGACCTTTGCCTCGGGGCCGACCAACTCACTGCGCGGTGCAAGTCTCCTTACGCAACTCGACAACGCGGTTGTCGTGGATATTGGAGGGACGACGTCGGATATTGGCGTATTGCAAGATGGATTTCCGCGCCAATCCAATATCGCGATCGAAGTTGGCGGCGTGCGCACTAATTTTCGCATGCCTGATATTCAGTCGATTGGACTGGGCGGCGGTAGTTTAGTGAAAGATGGCGGCGCAACGATCGGCCCGCAATCGGTTGGTTACCGATTGGTCGAAGACGGCCTCGTTTTCGGCGGCGATACGCTGACGACAACGGATGTGCTTGTGGCATCAGGGAGAGCACTTATCGGCGACAAGGAAAGAGTGGCGGATCTCGACGCGACTGTCATTAAAACCGCAACTGAAAAAATGCATTCGATCATTGACAATGGCATTGACCAAATGAAGTCGAGTCGTGATCCAGTGCCGGTCATTCTTGTTGGTGGCGGGGCGGTGCTTGTTTCTGAGTCCTTAAAATCGGCAGCAGAGATTCACAGACCAGAACATTCTGGTGTCGCGAACGCAATAGGCGCTGCAAATGCTCAGGTTGGCGCAGAGAGTGAGCGTATTGTTTCCTACCGCTCTGTTCCGCGCGACAAGGTAATCGAAGAAATCAGCAGTCTGCTGACAGCAGATCTAATTCGTGCCGGTGCCGATCCCGAAACGGTGCGAATTGCAGATATCGAAGAAACGTCTATTTCTTATATGGCGAACGACTCCACCAAGATTCGCGTGAAACTGGTCGGCGATCTTCTACTACGTAAATCGGGAGAGCGCTGATGTCGATACGAATAACGCACGAAGATATCGCTGATCTGTGCAAAGGATCGGTTTTCCTGGCGACAGGTGGTGGCGGTGATCCTTACGTCAGCCAAATCCTCGTTGAGAAGATTCTGGAAAAACACGGGCCTGTCGATTTGGTATCGCTTAGTGATGTTCCGGACGACGCATTCATCGTCGCGATCGGCGAGGTGGGCGCACCATCGGTCAGTCTCGAGCAATTGCCGATCGGCACCGAGTGCCTTGATGTCGTTGATCGATTCGAGGCATGGGTGGGCAAAAAAATAACACACCTTGTTTCCTTCGAAGTGGGCGGCGCAAATTCGGTGATCCCACTTATTGCTGCGACAACGAAGAAAATTCCGCTCATTGACGGTGACGGCATGGCGCGCGCGCTTCCAGAAGCGCAGATGATGACCTTTGCTATCGAAGGTGTTCGCCCGACACCAGCGGTCGCAGTCGACTACACAGGCGGTGCCGTGTACTTCGATACGGAGGACACTTTGATTTACGAACGTCAGATTCGCAACATCGCCATGGCGATGGGCGGTATGGTTTTTACCGCCGAGAGTCCGATGACTGCCGCAGAGGCCAGGTGTGCAGTCGTACCCGGTACGATCAGTTTTGCGCTAGAGCTCGGGCGGATGCTGACGGCAAACTTCGGTAATTCGGTGCACGTGGAAAAACCCCTCCGTGAGCTGTTTGATCGTTCCGACTACGGCATCCTGAAGCATCTCTATACCGGTAAGATAGTGGATATCAATCGGAAGGTAGTCGGTGGTTTCGATGTCGGCGAGGCAATCGTTGAGGCCTTAGGCAATGACATGCCGCCGCTTACGTTGGCGATAAAAAACGAGTTTCTGGTCGCGACGGTTGGCGACAAGGTTGTTGCCTCAGTCCCTGATCTAATAACGATCGTGGATCATGAAACTTCTTCGCCTATCAACGCAGAACGGATTCACTACGGACAGCGCGTGACGGTATTCGGCATCGGCTGTCCACCGCACTATCGTACTGAGCGGGCATTGAAAGTTGTGGCGCCACGGGCATTTGGCTTCGATTTTGACTATCGACCGATTGAATCACTGTAGGCGGTTGGCCGGAAATTTAACCAATCGGGTCGATTTTTTCTTAGCGGTTTTTTCGACAGGCGCCCGTTCGGATAGCCCCGGCAGACCAACGAGACCGTACATCCAGATGGGATTGTCCCAAGCCTAAGTCGGCATTCATACATGTATATGCGTCAGAAACCCTATATTCATCAACTTTAGGGTGGCGACCTTTACTTCAGCCACGCTCTGAGACCCGATGCTAACCGTCTGTTTCGATTAGTCAAAATTAATTGGCCTCAATAACGGTGGAAAATAATTCTGAATGTGGCAACATCCCAACAAACCGTGACTCGTCGAGCATTGACAATTCTTTACGGAACGTCTATTACTAAGCCCATCAAACAGTTTGACGAATGCTGGAAGGGGTTTTTGAGTGTTGTTGCCTTGTGCCAACATTTTTGGCCGTGGCGCACTCGGCTGACATATATAATATAGAGGTAATGACAATGCAATTTGCTCTAATCAATAGGTGTACTAGGCAGGCTCTTAGATTTGGTGGTTTGGCGGCTTTGAATTTGTGTTTGTTCTCAGGTGTTTCGGTCGCGCAGGAAGAAGACGCGATTGAGGAAATACGCGTTACGGGCTCTCGTATTGCGCGTGATCCGAATCTGTCTGGCTCGTTGCCGGTGCAGTCAATTACTGAGCAAGAAATTCAGTTGTCGGGCGAATTTTCGATCTCCGATGTTGTTAACGACGTGCCCGCGCTATTGTCATCTACCACCGCTGAAAGTTCTATCGACTCCAGCTTCAGTGACGGGGCACAAATTCTGAACCTTCGCGGTCTCGGCGCAGCGAGAACGTTGGTTCTGCAGGACGGTCGACGACATGTTGGTGGTGTACGGGGAACATCGGCAGTTGACGTTGGTTCCATACCTATCCGGCTCGTTGAGCGAGTTGAAGTTCTTACTGGCGGTGCATCCGCAATTTACGGTGCTGATGCCGTAACCGGTGTAGTCAACTTCATCATGAAAGACGATTACGAAGGCTTCAGTATTGATGCTAATTACGGCATTTCCAGTAAGGGCGATGGTGCGCAGACAGCGATAACCGCTACCTGGGGAACCAATTTCGCTAACGATCGCGGCAACTTTGCAGTATCGGTAGACTATCGTACCGATGACGGTCTATCCATGGGTGACCGACCGGGGGCCCCTAATGGTCTGGCGAGCGACAATAGGAATCCGGATCTACGTTTTCAGCGAGGCGATATTAGCGGTTCAACACCGTTGTTTGAGCAGTACTACAATTACGATAATACCGGTCAGTATCACTATGGCCTCGGAATCCCGTCTGCCGGTGATTTTGTAAACAGTTACAACGCTGCGTTCCCAGGCTCCCCCATCAACGCGGGCAACCTGAATTCAGCCGAGATGGCGCTTATCAATCGACGGGCTAATGCACCGGCTCGAGCAATTCACGATGACTATACTTTTAACATTACATCCGGTTGGGGCACGGTCGGGGCGGGCAATGGGTTTAATTTTGGCGGTTGGGATCCCGACGTTGCTGTGGACCAAAACAACAACGGAACGCCCGATTGTCAGGATTCATGGCTGGGTTATAACTCTTCTTTTTCTGCTGCGGGTTTTGGCGTCGTAGGCGGTTGCTGGAGAATCAATGAGAACGGTAGTTACAGTATTCCGGGTGGAGCGGACGAATTAGTCGCGGGCAATTTCAATGGCTGGGGTGCCTCGGACAACGACGTTTATAGGCAGACTGATTATACTCTTCTGCTGCCAGACGAGAAGGTATCTGTGAATGTTCTTGGCAGCTTCGATATCACTGACACAACCAGGGTATTTGGTGAATTCAAATTCGTCTCCCAGGAGACGGAACAGCCTGCCAATCCCAACTCTTTCTGGGATTTACTGATGGGTAGTCCGGACAATCCGTTTTTGCCAGCGTGGTTGCAAACCGTTGCCGCAGGTACGGGTGGTGTGAGTAATACAATTGACCCGATCGGTTTTGGATCCACTAGCAAAACGGAGCGCGAGACGGCTCGAGCCGTTATCGGCCTTGAAGGTGAGTTTGATAACAGCTGGTCTTACGAGATCAGCGCCACTTACGGTCGTTTCGAACAATCTGGCTCTGGGACAAGAAGGATCATTAATGATCGTTGGTTTGCTGCTATCGATGCAGTCTCCGATCCGGTTTCGGGTGCACCAACATGTCGTTCGTCCGTCGATCCGTTGGCCCCTCCTGGGACAACGCCTTTCGGCATTCCTGCCTATGACCCTGGCTACTTTTCATTTACGCCGGGTGACGGATCGTGCATTCCACTGGATATCTGGAATGGTGCTGGTGGATACTCTCAGGCAGCGATGGACTGGGTAATGACGGATACATGGAGTAATTTGGTTATTGACCAAGCCGTGGTCTCGGCCTTCGTCAATGGCGATACATCAGATTTCTTCGAGTTACCACACGGTCCGATTTCATTTGCGGTCGGCGCTGAGTATCGTGAAGAGTCTTCTGACGCAACGTTTGACCCTTGGCAGCGCGGAGTGATTCCACCTGGTTCGCCGACTCCTGCCGGTGGGCAGTTAATTGACATATCTGGCAATGACTCACTGACATTTAGACCGCAGTTATCGACTAAGGATGAACAAGGTAGCTACGATGTCAGCGACGTGTTCATAGAGGCGTCAATTCCGCTACTTAGGGACGTTCCCTTCGCCCGTGAGTTGACGCTTGACTTTGCGGCTAGATTGTCAAACTACTCGACGGTCGGCAAGGCAACGACCTGGAAGACCAATTTGATCTGGGCGCCAGCAGATTCGTTCGCCGTTCGTGCCACATATTCTGAGTCTGTTCGTGCGCCAAATATTAGTGAGCTTTTCGCACCTACGGTGGGTCTGAATTTCCGGCCGGATGATCCTTGCGCTGTTTCGGAAATTCAAGCGCTCGATCCGGTACAAGGGGCGCAAGTGCAGGCAAACTGTGAGCAAGTGTTTACATCAATTGGGCTAGACCCTACGTATGGCACGGGTACCTACGCGTTCGTCGATCCGCTTTCCGCTTCTTTCGGTGGCACGACCTCTGGCAATCCACTGTTGATGGAAGAGACAGCAGAAACCTTAACGGTCGGGTTTGTGTACCAACCGGAATTCATTGCGGGTCTTAGCTTGACTGTCGACTATTGGGATATTTCCATTGCCGATGCAATTCAAGCTGTATCGTCACAAAACATCGTTGATGGTTGCTACCAAGGGCCGACATTAAACGTAGGTTTCTGTGACCTAACCGGCCGCAACAGTGATCCGCTTTCGCCCCAGTTCGGCGGCTTCAATTATCTTTCGCAAACGACGCTGAACTTCGCAAAGCTGGAAACCAACGGAATCGATTTTTCTGCGAAATATCAATGGGAAATCGGTGCACATGGCTTCGATGTAACGGTGCGAGGTACGACGGTTGATCAGATCAATAATTTCGAGAATCCGTCGAATCCCACATTTATGAATCCAGAATTGGGGGAGATCAATCGACCGGACTTAGCGGGTAACGTTTTGTTGAACTGGACAAACGGCGATATGCGGTTTGGCTGGCAGTCCCAGTATATGGGCGAAATGCTGTATGGCGGAATTGAAGTCGAAACTGCGGAACTTCTTTATGGGCGCTCTGTTTTTCAGGAAGCTACGTGGCAGCATGACATTAATGCCAGTTACAACTTGAATGACAAAGCTATGATCTATGGCGGCATCAAAAACGTAACAGAAGAGTCGCCATTCAGGACGGAGAACGCGTTCCCATTTAGCCCACGTGGACGATTCTTCTTTATCGGGGTAGATTATTTAGTTAATTAATTAGTAGAGTTTTGTTGATTTAGAAGCCGGGGCTTGCCCCGGCTTTTTTTTGGGTGCTTTAAAATCATGCTGTCTAAAACGCAGAGTCCTTCTGTGAAATAAAGAATACTTTTTTTACATATGCCGAAAGGTTCGTTGGGCACTGGAGACTGCGAAACTGGGAGGGTAAAATCCTGAGGATCTTTTATACGATCGGATGAACGCACTCACCTGGGACCGCTTCGAGATGGAGCTGATGGCTTATCTTGTCGCTAGTGTGTCTGAGCGAATAGACGAGAGTGAATGAGAATCACTAAAGGGGCGCGTCACAGAATACGTCGTCGCGTTGTTGGAGCAGGTCAATGGCGTTGCCTGATTGGCAAGAAAATGTCGAATGGCAATTGGCGCTGGATGACGCTTCACCGGTTCTATCACGGGACTTACTGAAACGTTATTCTCGGGTAGCGAATGTCAATCTTCCTGTGCCCAGCAGCAGTCCCACCTATTGGAAAAACCTCATGCTTAGAAAGGGCGGTCTGAAAATTATGCAGCGTGGGCTGTTTCTAAACAATTTTGGAACAAACGGCGGAACGTTGGCGGACGTTTGTTTTTGGTACCACCCAGACTCTGTCGTATCACTCAATACGGTACTCGGTGCGTCTGGTGTACTAAATAATCCTAGCTACGCGGTAATGGCCGTCGTGCCAATCAATCGTGGCGCTCATCCGTCATCAAGATTAGGCCGCAAACATGCCAAAGCGGGTGACGTTCATTTCTACGGCATCCCCCGGAGAATTATCGAATCCGGTGAGTCGGGTGGCCGACTGGATACAAGCGACCTTTACGTCCGCCTTCGTGCAACACCGGAAAAGGCGTTGCTCGACTAGTTGTACCTTGGCTTGAGTCCACGTAGTCGACGCACAGTGCCGATATGCAGCGACATCGATCTCGAAATGCTGGATAAACGCCGGCTCAATCGATTGGCAAAGGCGGCACAACTAGACCATGAACTGCAAGGATGGATGACTGCTTAATCAAAGATTACCTTGACGGAGGCTAGAACGCGTGGCCAATCTCTGTTACCGGGCCGAATGCGGCACGTTCCGAATACCAGACACCACCGTCCTTTATGACTATATCAACGTAATCGAGTACCTCAATATTTCTGAGTGGATTGCCGTCGACAATAATAATATCGGCTAACTTGCCGGGCTCAATAGTGCCGAGTTCGTCAAACTGACCCAGTATTTCAGCATTCGTTTTGGTTGCCGCCGATATAACTTGAATGGGTGTCATGCCACTTTCAACCAGTGCAGACATTTCGCGCCACATGGCTTCAGTGTGCATATTGAGTGGGCTGGCAGCGTCTGTGCCAACACCCATGTAAGCGCCGGCATCTATAAATTGACTGGCGGACTTCTCCGCTGCGCGCATTTCCCGACCAACATTCTGCATGTATGACAAGCGGCGAATGTCTTCGAATGAGGACATGAACTCTGCATAAATGTCCGCCGGCATATCTTTCTTGTACACCGGATCAGTCAGCCGCTCCGGAAACGCTACTGTCGCAGGATAAACCCAGATTCGATGCGAGATGGTTTGTACGATGGGAATGCCCTTATGCGCGATCTCTGAAATCAACGCATCATCGTAGGGTGGATTTCGTGCAGACCCGACGTGCTGAAAAACATCGACGCCAGCGTCAATTGCCATTCGCATTGCATCCGGGTCGTATAAATGGGCGTGCACTTTGACGCCTGCTTTGTGCGCTTCAGTGACAACCGCCTGATAATCTTCGGCCGTCAAACCCACCCAGACTTTGATAACGTCTGAGCCGCGTTCGATGAGTTCGCGGGTGCGTTGTGCTGCCTCACGCGGTGAGCTGATAATGATCTCGTATTCATCCGGGACTGTGTCGTAGTCCAGACGCGTAATCCACGGCCCGGAAACCGTTAAGCGTGGACCCGGAATTTCGCCCCTTCGGATGCGTTCGCGAAATTCTAAAATTTGAAACGGTGCGCCTAGATCCAACCCGCTCGTAACGCCCGCACGCATCATTTGCTTGGCGGCGATTGGCATGAGCTCGGGAAGGCGCTCCATGCCATTCATGAATTCGTAGTAGTCCTCGTAGGAACCATGGCCGGTAAGGTCGATGTGCATGTGCGCGTCGATCAGGCCGGGCATCACCGTTTTACCGCCAGCATCGATGATTACGGCATTTTCCGGAATGGTCGTGTTGTGTTTCTGGCCTACCTGGGTGATGCGGCCATTCTCAAAGACGACTACAGAGTGATGAATCGGCTCCGCTTCATAGCCATCCAGCAACATGCCGCCGACGATTGCGACCGGCACCTCAGGTCGAAGGCTTTCCTGCGCACACAATGGAGAAGCGATAGCAAAGAAGAGGATCCCAAGTAATTTGTTCTTCATATCCGTCGTCCTTTTGTTTTCTGGCATTGTAACGGCTGCTAAGCTCTTTGGTTCAGAAATTGGGAGTTGAACCATGACAATTCGCATCATTCTCGCGGGTCTATTCGCTGCATTGGCATGGAGCCCGATTCATGCGCAGGAATTCAGTGCTGATCCGGATCGCATTGAAGAACGCATTCAGGCATTGGGAAGATTTGGAGAAAATGCAGAGGGTGGCGTCAGTCGATTGGCTTTCAGCGATGCCGATCTGGCCGGTCGCGAGTACATCAAGGGGTTGATGCAACAAGCTGGATTGCAAGTTCGCGTAGATACTGCGGGGAATATCATCGGTCGGCGTGAAGGTAGCGAATCTGATTTAGCGCCGATCATGTTCGGATCGCACATCGATTCGGTTCCAGGCGGCGGTAATTACGATGGCGACGTGGGTGTCATTGGTGCAATAGAAGTCGCGCAGCTATTGCACGAGCGTGGCATCTTGACGAAACACCCAATCGAGATCGTCAGTTTTACGGATGAAGAGGGCGGCCTAACCGGAAGTCGGGGCATGATCGGAAAACTAGGCGAGGGAACGCTGGGTGTCATGAGCCACAGCGGCATGACCATTCGCGAGGGTATCGCTCGTGTGGGTGGCGATCCTGATCGGTTGGAGCTGGCCGTACGCAAACCAGGGGATATTGCGGCGTTTATAGAGTTGCACATCGAGCAGGGTGCGATTCTCCACGAGGAAGGCGTCAATATTGGCGTTGTACAGGGAATTGTCGGCATTCGCTGGTGGGACGTGAGCATAGAAGGCTTCGCCAATCACGCGGGAACGACGCCCATGAACAGGCGCTGGGATGCGATGGTTAGCGCTGCCGAACTAACGCTCGCGATCAATCGCGTTGCCCGCGAGCTTCCTGGTCGCCAGGTCGCCACCGTGGGCAAGATAGAGGCCTTGCCGGGCGCACCGAATGTAATCCCTGGCGAAGTCATTATGAGTCTTGAAATTCGCGACCTTGAGGCTGACAAAATGCAGCAGGTATTTGAATTGATTCGCGTGGAAGCTGAGCGCATTGCGGATGAGAAATCGACGCCAATTCGATTTGCCGAAATCGATGTCGCGTCACCGCCGGCACCAACGGACCAGCAAATGCGTCGCATTATTGCATCCGCCGCGGAGGACTTAGGCATGTCTTACAAGTTGATGCCCTCTGGCGCTGGCCACGATGCGCAAGATATCGCAAGTATTGCACCCGCCGGTATGATTTTCGTGCCGAGTGTCGATGGAATCAGTCATTCTCCGCAGGAGTATACGACCGCCATTGATATGGCGAATGGCGCGAGCGTGCTATTGAAAACGGTGCTCGCCATCGACAATGGCGCGCTGGAGTAGATCTCCGGTATGATAAACCCGTCGTCCGCCCGGGAATAAAAATGACAACACCCAAAGCTCCGACTCTTCTTGACGCACTTATACCGATTTCCGCTTTGGTCATCATGCTGGCCACGTCTGTCTATTTGTTTGGCGATAGCTCGTCATCTGGTCCTAACCAGATTGTGCTGATCATTGCGGCCGCTATAGCCTCAATTGTAGGCATCAAGAATGGTTATCGCTGGGTAGATCTGCAGAGCGCTATGGTTGCTGGCATCAGCACTGCGATGGGGGCAATCTTAATTTTGCTCTCCGTCGGCGCATTGATCGGTACCTGGCTGATGGCGGGTACGGTGCCGTCGCTGGTTTACTACGGCCTTGAAATTTTGAATCCACAGTGGTTTTTCGCTGCATCCTGCATCATCTGTGCGATCGCGGCATTAGCTACTGGCAGTTCGTGGACTGTCGCGGGCACGCTCGGTGTGGCGCTGATTGGCGTTGCAATGGGGCTGGGTGTTTCACCGGAAATCACTGCTGGCGCCATTATTTCCGGAGCTTATTTCGGCGACAAAATGTCACCCCTATCGGATACCACTAATCTTGCACCCGCCGTTGTTGAAACTGACATATTTACCCACATTCGCCATATGGCCTGGACGACGGGGCCTTCATTTGCGATTGCGTTAATCATATTCGCGGTTATTGGGCTTGGTGGCGATGCGGCAGCAGATGCCTCCGCGCTTGATGAGCTAATGGCAACCTTAGATAGTAGTTTCAATATTTCAGTGGTCGCTTTGTTGCCTTTGGCAGTGGTTTTCTTTGCCGCGTATAGGAAGATCCCGCCGCTGCCAACGATATTGTTCGGCGCGTTATTGGGGGGTGTTCTGGCCGTTATTCTGCAGCCTGAGAGCGTGCTTCGATTTGCGAATTCGCCTGAATTGTCGAATGCGCTCGCGATGCTCAAAGGCGTATGGATGGCGCTTTACGGTGGTTATATATCCACCACTGGCGTGGATGAAGTTGATGCATTGTTATCCCGCGGCGGGATGTCGAGCATGCTCAATACCATTTGGCTCGTACTCTGCGCGCTTTCTTTCGGCGCAGTGCTGGAACACACAGGAATGCTCATGCGCCTGATCGACGCGGCGCTAAAACGCGCCAAGTCGACCGGGTCGTTGGTTGCGACTGTCGTCTTTAGCTGTATCGGTATCAATATTGTTGCCGCAGATCAGTACATCGCAATTGTGCTGCCCGGAAAAATGTATCGAGCGGAATTCAAGAAGCGAAATCTCCATCCGAAAAATCTGTCACGTGTGATTGAAGATTCGGGCACGTTAACGTCGCCACTCGTTCCGTGGAACACCTGTGGTGCCTATATGGCAAGCACCTTGGGTGTCGCGACGCTGGCTTATTTGCCCTTCGTCTTCTTTAATCTCATCAATCCGCTGATCTCAATGATTTATGGATTTACGGGTTTCAGCATGGTGAAGTTGGACGATAGCGAAGAATTCAACGATGTTGCCGATTCGGCGACAGTAGCGGCATAAGTCGCGAGATTTCGAACGGGCTCTTAATTGACCGAATCCAACAGCAGAAGAAGTAATGCGCTGGTTAGCTTTGCGGCGGTCATCGTCATCGTATTTGGCATGCAGGCGGCTAAGGTCTTGCTCGTTCCGTTTTTACTGGCTGTGTTTTTGGCATTGATCGCATTAAAGCCAATGTTTTGGTTGCAGAAGTTTAAAATTCCGTCGGCGCTTGCCGCGCTGCTCATCGTTGTTGCCATGATGCTAATCATTGGCACGGTCGGCGGTATTGTGGGTTCATCGATCGCCGAATTCACGGCTGCATTGCCGACTTATCAAGAGCGACTTGACGGTATTGTGCAGAGAATGCTGGATCTTGCTGCGAGGACGCTTGGTGACGACCGTTCTTTTGCTGATTTGGGTGACTTGATTGACCCTGGTTGGGCTATGGGACTGGCGGCTAGAATTTTGAACGGCCTGCAGGACGTGCTCACCAATGCATTTCTGATTTTGTTCACGATGGTCTTCATCTTGCTGGAAGCGTCGAGCATGCGCGTGAAAATTCAGGCGGCGTTCGGACGCGCTGCCGAAACGTTCGAACGGCCGCGTGAGTTTCTGAATAACATCGGCCGTTACCTGGGCATCAAGACCATAGTCAGTATGGCGACAGGCCTCACGGCCACACTCCTGACCTGGTGGGTCGGACTCGACTTCCCGCTGCTCTGGGGCATGCTTGCCTTTCTGTTTAACTACGTACCCACAATCGGTTCAATCATCGCGGCGGTGCCTGCAGTCTTGATGGCTTTGGTGCAGTTCGGCCCGGCGGAAGCGGGTACAACGGCGATTGGTTTCGCAGCCATAAACGTACTCTACGGCAATGCCATTGAGCCGCGCCTTATGGGTTACGGCGTCGGCATTTCACCGTTGGTCGTATTTACCGGATTGATTTTCTGGGGTTGGATATTCGGGCCGGTTGGAATGTTGTTGTCCGTGCCGCTGTCCATGACCTTAAAAATGGCGCTTGAATCGAACGAAAGAACACGTTGGATTGCGATTCTTATCGGCTCCGAACGTGACGCCGAACATGCGCTGGCCGAAAGTATGAGTGATGATGCGTCTGACGGCTAGGACTCGGCTTCAAAGGCCGCATAGAATTCGAGCGAATTGCCTATGGAACCTGTAATTTTATTGTGCGCCCCGAACGGCGCTCGCAAATCGGCCGCTGATCATCCTGCGTTGCCGATAAGCCCCGACGAACTCGCTGATTGTGCGGAGTCGATTCTCGCCGCTGGGGCATCGATCATGCACGTACATGTACGCGATGATGATGGCGGCCATTCGCTTGATGTCGAGCGCTATCAGGTTGCACTTGCTGCAATTCGCCAGCGTGTTGGCGATAAGTTGGTATTGCAGGCGACGACAGAGGCATGCGGAATTTACTCGGCGACAGAACAAATGCGAGTCGTCCGAGAGCTGCAGCCGGAAGCAGTGTCGCTTGCGCTACACGAGTTATGTCCTGACGAGACCTCAGAAGAGGTTGCCGGTGAATTTTTTGCTGAGCTGAATACTAATAATATTATGGCGCAATACATTTTGTATTCGCCGCAGGAAGTCGCACGTTTCGTAAGCTTAAAGCGAAAGGGCGTCATTCCGGACAGCCCTGCGTTCGTATTGTTCGTCCTCGGGCGTTACAGCGATGATCTGACGGGTGACCCGGAAGCGCTAACGCAATTCGTCGAGGCAATTCAAGATGAAGCTGTGTGGGCGGTTTGTTGTTTTGGTCGAACCGAGGCGGCCGCGGTTGCGAAAGCAGTCGCGATGGGAGGGCATGCGCGGGTTGGATTCGAAAATAATCTTTTATTGCCTGACGGTGGTCCCGCGGCAGACAACGCTGAATTGGTTCGTTTGGCAGCCAACAGTAGCGGCGAACGTAGCCTTGCAAGTGCTGACGACGTGCGGCAATACTTTGGCCGACGCTGAATTCAAACAGTGATGTTTTGCCACTTTCTGCCGCGCCACATGTGCACGAACAGGTAGGCTTGCAGCGCCCGACCACCGCCTTGCAGAATCCACACGCCAAGTAGTCCGAATCCGAGCACTGGTCCAACCAGATAGGCTAACGGCAGAAATACCAGCCATTGCGTACCAATACTGACCAACATGACGCGTTGAGCATCACCTGCAACCAAGAGCGCATGCATGAAAGCGAAACTGATAGCCTCGAGCGGCATCGTGACGCCCATGACTCGCATCGGCCAACGGGCAAGTTCACGGGTCGCAGGATCGTGAATAAAAATGCTCGACACCAAATCGGGAATTAGCCACATGGGAATTCCAAGTACCGTCAATAGTACGACAGTGACCTTGCCAACGTCCCACGCCCCACGCCCCACGCCCAGCGGTAGGCATCGTCCGGTTGGCCTCGCCCAAGCGCTTGACCAACCAAAGTCGTGCAAGCGATACCCAGCGCGAGGCCCGGCAAGATAGCGAACAACAAAACAGTAATCAGAACGTTTGCGGCTGCGAGTTCCGGGGTGCCGATTTTGCCGATAATGACGAACATTGCGACTAGCCCTGCCGCGAAAAAGAGCTGTTGTAGTCCTGCGGGCAATGATACGCGGATAAGGCCTGCAGTTTCGTTACGCGTGGCAAGATGTCTCATGAAACCATCCTTGGCAATATGTTTGAAGCCAAGAAAAATGTAGATAAACGTGCCGATGCCCATCGATATTGCACTGGCCATGGCAGCACCGGTTACGCCGTAGGCCGGGGCACCAAAGTTGCCGAAAATCAGTACGTAATTAAGGACGATATTGCAGGCATGCATAATGATCAGCGTGTTCATGTACACGCGCGACATATCTAGCGCGTTCCAATAGTCCCGAAAAGCGAAGTTCATGCCGACGAAAACGATAGCGCCCAGTCGCCACTCGATATACGGAACCCCGAGTGCGATAACTTCAGTGTCATTGTTCAGCAACGGAAACCCGATGTCTGCAAGCGCAATCAGGATGGCTGAGAAAAACGGGGCGATAACCAAGACCAGTAGCAAGGCTGTATTGAGAACGGCAGCGACTCTATCGGTACGACCTTCGCCCTTACGACGGGCTGCTGAAGATTGAACGCCTGTCAAGATTCCGAGAATGAGTGCCTGGCACATAAAAATGACGAAGCCACCAAGGCCGACTGCAGCCAAAGCCGAATTACCAAGATTCCCGACCATCGCGGTATCGACGATGTTCAATAGATTCTGCGATACCATGCCTCCAATGATCGGCAACGCTAAAGTGAGAATGCGATTTCGGCGTTCGCTGTCTACATTCAAATTGATAACAAGTTCCTATTCCTGAAAAACAATAAAAAGGTGGCCAGATATGACCTGGATAACAACAATTCCCTATGCAGCGGCGGAAGGTAAGCTCAGGAAACTATATGATCGAGTCAAAGGGCCGGACAACAATGTCGACAACATAATGCTTGCGCACAGTTTGCGCCCGCATACGATGGAAGGTCATATGGCATTGTACAAATATACGCTCCACCACCCGCGGAATACTTTTCCGAAGTCCTATCTCGAAACCATTGGCGTTTATGTCAGCCTCCTCAATGAATGCCGTTATTGTGTGGACCATCACTATTCCGGTTTGTTGCGTTTGCTCGCCGACAATGAACGTGGAACAGCAATCAGAGCTGCATTAGACGAGACTAATCCAGCCGCAGCATTTGCCGGCAAGGAGCTCGCAGGTCTGATCTATGTCGAAAAGTTAACGAGCCGCCCAACATCGATAACGGCGCAAGATATGGATGATCTTCGTTCGGCTGGACTGGATGATGGAGAAATCCTGGAGATCAATCAGGTCACCGCCTATTTTGCTTATGCGAATCGCACTGTATTGGGCCTTGGCATCAATACCGAAGGCGACATCATAGGGTTGTCTCCTGGAGATAATTCCGATCCGAATAACTGGTCACACGCGTAGGCGTACGATCGCGGCTGGATCGCTCCTACGATATTTTCAATGATCCGTAGGAGAGGCTTCTAACCGCGATCAGATGTTTGTCATTGTCCGGAAGGCTGATTCCCAGCCGTGATGGCCCCTAGCTCAACATGTTCCTGGATTTCTTGATCGCGGCAACGACCCGGTCAACATGATCCTCAGTGTTATACACATGCGGCGACATTCTTAATCCGCCGGTCGCTGCTGTAATGATGCCCGAATCATCATAGACCTGGCCCGTTAAGGCGCGACCATTCTCGCGCGGCGCGCTGATGATGACGACGCTGCTAGTGAATGATGGATTGGAGGTTGAAACGAATTTAACGCCCAGATCGTGCAGACCTTCGCGAAGTCGATCCGCGATCATCATTGATCGCGCTTCGACTCCTGCTGGTGTCATCGCTTCATGTAGTGCGGCAGCATCGCCGAGCGATGCAACGGCTGCATCGTCGCGTTGGCCAAGCGCGTCAAATTTTCGTGCACCCGCAGGTGCGTCATCCACCGTTTGGCCCCAAGGGATGCTGACGATATTCGGCCAAATGCTATCGATGTGCTGTTCCCGAACATAGAGGATGCCAATCTCGCGCGGCCCCATGAACCACTTGTGTGCACTGCCGCTGAAAGAATCGGCCTCGATCGCGCCGAGATCAATATCGACCGCTCCCCAGGTTTGCGCGCCATCGACGTGGATAAATATATCGGCTTTGCGTTTTCTTATCGCTGCACAAATTTCAGCGGCTGGCGTGCGAAACCCGGTGATGTTTGAGATATGGGTAAATGAAATTACCGTCGTTTTATCTGAAACCGCGGCAACAAATAAATCGACTACCTCGTCGATGCTGTTGGTATCCGTTGGAACCGAAAAGCGGCGCACACTCGCGCCCTCTCGTTTGGCGTGTACGTCCCAGGCGACGCTGTTGGAAGGGTGATTTTGATCCCACAGCACGACCTCGTCACCTGCTTGCAGCGGGACGCCTTGAACGATCACATTGTTGGCTTCCGATGTGTTGCGCACAATTGCGATTTCATCCGGAGAAGTGCCGAGCATGGCGGCAACTCGACTACGCGCCTCTTCCTTGAAGCCAACAATCGTCGCTCGACTGGCTGAGCTCAAAGACAGATCAAGCGCCTGCGCATAACGTGCGTGCGCGGTGGTCACGTTTGACGGCATCGGGCATAGATTTGCCGCATTCATCGGCACATTTTCATCTGTAAAGCCGAAGGCCAGGGAATCAGAAACTGCTCCCAACGATGCTGCGCTGTAGGTCGCCAGGCTGCTGGCGACCGATGCGCTACCCACAACTTTCAGGAATTCTCTTCTTGCGATTGTCATCGTACTTCCCCCAACTAGGTTACATCGCTATATTCTACGACTTAATGAGCGACTTTTAGCGAGAAATTTGCGACCTATGAATTTGTTTGACTTGGACCATACGACCATCCCAATCGCTGACACCGACGACGAATTTCCCGTGCGCCGTGTTTATTGCATCGGTCGAAATTACGCAGCACATGCTCGGGAAATGGGTCACGACCCTGATCGCGAGGCGCCTTTCTATTTCATGAAGCCAGCCGATGCATTGGTGACAGGGTCTGATTCAATCGACTACCCGCCACGTACCGCCGATCTGCATCACGAGATCGAAATGGTCGTCGCAATTGGTAAGAACGGCGCCAATATTTCGCCAGACTCTGCTCTGGAGCACGTTTTTGGCTATGCCGTCGGTATCGATCTGACTCGGCGTGATCTGCAGGGTGAGGCCAAAAAACTGGGTAGGCCGTGGGACACCGCTAAAGGATTTGACCAATCTGCACCCATTTCACCCATTCATACAGTCGCAGATGTGGGACACCCGACGAGCGGTCGGATTTGGCTGGCGTTAAATGACGAGATTCGTCAGCTTGGCGACCTGAATGAGCTAATATGGGGGGTAGATGAAGCCATCGTGGAGCTCTCCACACTGTATGAGCTCAAACAGGGTGACCTCCTGTTCACGGGAACGCCGGCCGGAGTCGGTGCGGTCGATCGGGGTGATCGTTTAAGCGGTGGTATTGACGGGATTGACGAGATAGCTATAACAATTAAATAAAGCAGCGGAAATCAAAATAGGGGGCACAATCATGGATCGCCGTAAGTTTCTGAACAACTTAAGCGTTACAGCAGTAGCCAGCATCGCTGGCGCAACCACACTGTCTGCGAAAGCCGATGCACTCGAAGATGCACTGGAAGATTCTCTGGAAGAGAAGTTTCGCATCAAACCCAGTCACTGCTATATCGATACGGGTCGACCGAAGCGCGCTGCGGATGACAAAAGACCCTACTACCAGCATGACGAACCGTTGTTGTCGAAGATGCCAAAAGCGCCGACCTTAATGGACTTTTACCTGCAGCGTTTTCCGACCAATCATGTGACCCAGAGCGCGCGCCTTGCCCTAAAGCGGGGCAGTGATGAAAAAGTTGTGTTGGCCTGCCTGCTTCACGATATTGGTCTGAACATTATGGGCACCGATCACGGTTATTGGGCCGCACAATTGGTTCGACCCTATGTAGATGAGGAAGTATCCTGGGCTATCGAGAAACATCAGGCCCTCCGTTTCTTTGCGGATCACGAGGTGGGTTACGAATATCCGGTGCGGTATCTCGAATATTTTGGTGAAGACTATGTCCCCGAACCTTACTTAAAAGAAGAGCATGATCGGGCGAAGAATCATAAATGGTATATGACAGCGCGTGAGATAACGATTCACGACGTGTATGCATTCGACGCTGATTTGCAAGTTGAGGTGCAGGAATTTACTGACATTATCGGTCGACATTTCAAGCAACCGAAAGAAGGCCTTGGTTTCGATGGCAGCGAAACCGCACACATGTGGCGGTCGGTTATTTGGCCTAACAATTTCTTATAAAGCCAGGTAAGGGTTAGTCATGGCTATCCATATTGGTAGCGACTTCACGCCGCCGGACGTTTACGGCAAGGTAACCGGCAGCGCGAAGTATGCGGAAGATACTCACGTCGATGGCATGGTCTTCGCGCGCCTTCTAACCAGCCCGCATCCACATGCTCGCGTCTTGAGCATGGACTTGAGCGAAGCGCTTGCCATGGAGGGAGTCGTCGGTGCGCTAACGGCGGATGACGTTCCGGCTGCGGCGTCGCCGCATACCACCATGCTCACAAACGAACCCGTGTTTGTTGGCGATCCTATTCTCGCTATCGCCGCAATTGACGACTCAATCGCCTCAAATGCGCTCGAGAAAATTCGGATTGAATATGAACCTCTGCCATTCTGCGTTGATCCACTGGAGTCGCTGACACCAAATGGGCCGAATGCCAGGCAAGAGGGTAATGTCTACGCTCCGGCGGGATTTGGCGATCGTACGACTGTGCCCGAGCCGCTCAAGTGGAGTGCCGCGGAGTTAGACGCGTTTTTGAAAGGTACACCGCCGACGGGCGAAATGCCCATCGAGTGGTCCGTTGGTGATCTCGACGAAGGCTTTCGAGCAGCAAGTTTTGTCATTGAAAAAAACTTTGTGACTGCCGGATATGCACATCATTCGATGGAGCCACGATCGGCGATGGCCTATTGGCAAAACGGACGCTGCTTTTTACACGGTCCGTCGCAGAGTCAAAGTGCCATGCTGCCGGGTCTTGCGCAGATGATTGGGATTCCAATGGAGAATCTCGTTTACATCAATGAAAACTGCGGTGGCGGATTTGGTTCTCGCAGCGTGCCCTATCCGCTGATGGTCGTGCCAGCGTACTTTTCGAGAAAGATAAACCGACCGGTGGCAATGCATTTAAGTCGTGCCGATGAGTTTTATCTCGGCAAAGCCCGATCTGGCTTTCAGGGCCACATAAAAATCGGGTTTCGTGATGACGGCCGAATTTCGGCGATGGATTTGTTCATTATTCAGGATATCGGTTGCCAAACCGGTTTTCCCTCGGCCTCAGCGGCAGCGGGCGCAACGTCTTTGGTCTATCAGCCTGAAACAATGCGATTCCGCGCGATTCCGGTGATGACCAATACAACGCCGAAAGGCGCACAACGGGGTCCGGGACAAAACCAGATTGCGTCTGCGATTGAGCCGTTGCTGGATCAGGCGGCCGTCAATCTGGAATTAGATCGTTTGCAGATTAGGGTGACGAACGCGCCTGATAATGATTCTTTGCATGGGCCCAAGCAGGAGCCGATGACAAGCGCTTACATTAAGGAAGCATTGGCAAAGGGTGCAGAGCGATTCAATTGGGACGAGCGCGCTAAACGCAGCGGCGCCAAAAACGGATCGAAGGTGACCGGCATTGGTGTTGGGCAGGCCTACCATTCGGCGGGCCGCGATGGGTTTGATGGTCTAATTCGAATCGCACCGGTTGGAAAGATTCATCTTTATAGCGGAGTAGGGAACCTCGGTACTTACTCCTATGCGTCGACCACGCGACCCGCCGCAGACGTATTGCGCTGTAACTGGGAAAATTGTGTTCTCCACTACGGTAAGTCGACCGAGAATTTACCGTGGAGCTCGGCGCAGAACGGTAGCAACACCACATTCACGCATACACGTGCTAATTACGTGGCCGCGGTCGATATACTCGAGAAAATAAAAGCGATTGCAGCGATCAAACTTGGCGGTTCTGCCGATGAATACGATATTGCCGATGAGCGGGTCTTCGCCAAGGCTGATCCGGATACGTCGCTAAGTTATGCGCGAGTCGCAGAAGCGGCGATTGAACTCGGTGGCGTGTATGACGGCTCAGACGTGGCAGACGAACTACACGATGTCACCAAAGCATCGGTCAGCGGTTTGCGTGGTACCGGACTGATTGGTGTGGCCAAAGATACAATGGGCCGACGTGGCGCCGTCCCGGGTCTAGCCGTTGGTTTTGTTGAAATCGAACTTGATCTCGAGACCGGTAAGTACGACATCATCGACTATCTCGGCGTCGCAGATTGCGGCACTGTGGTGCATCCGATGGGGCTAGCGGGGCAAATTCGTAGCGGCGCTGTGTGGGGTTTTGGCATGGCAGGCCTTGAGCGACATGTATACGACCGCACGAGTGGCCTTCCAGCGAATGTCGGTTTTTATCAGTGCAAACCAGCCACCTATCTCGATTTGCCCGACAAGCTCGACTGGGATGCGGTCGATTTACCTGACCGGGATAACCCGGTTGGCGCGAAAGGTATCGGGGAGCCGGTGATGGGCTGTGCCGCGGCTGCTGTCTTATGCGCAATTTCTGATGCGCTTGGTGGTCACGTGTTTAACCGCGTACCCATTACGCCCGATATGATTCTCAATCACCTCGCGGGCATTCCGCAGCCCAGCGACACGATGAGCACCAACACCTTCTAAAAAACTGGGTCAGAGCCCGTTATTGGGCTCTGACCCAGTTTTGTCATTTGGGATCAGATTTGAAGCGGATCTCCATCGATGAGTCTCGTGGCGGGGTAAGGATATGAAAAAGAGAAATCTTAGTAGACGCGATTTTGTGAGCGGCTGTGCACTGAGTCTGGCGGCCGGTACCTCTATTTCGCCCATCGAGGCAGTGGCGCAGAATCTCCTCGACCCCAATGCATTACCGTCTGACTATTACCCGCCGACACGGCAGGGCATGCGTGGCAGCCATGATGGGTCATTTGAGATGGCTCACGCGATGCGCGACGGCCAACGGTGGAGCGCGGAAGATACGGGCGATCGTGAATACGACCTGGTCGTTGTCGGTGGTGGAATCAGCGGCTTGTCGGCGGCCTACTTTTTTCGCAAACAGCATGGTCCTGACGCACGTATTCTAATTTTGGATAATCACGACGACTTC
>JABIUH010000128.1 GCA_018701055.1 Woeseia sp.
CGCATGATACCATCCGGCCGCCAATTCACACTCACCCGGTCCAAGCCCTTGATCTCTGCTGCTAATTTGTCGATTCAGTTCGGCGCCAAACCCTTATTCGAAAACGTGTCCGCCACCTTCGGGAATGGCAACCGCTATGGCCTGATTGGTGCGAATGGCAGCGGCAAATCGACTTTGATGAAGATCTTGGCCGGAGAGCTGGAGCCCAGTGCTGGCAACGTTTCTGTAGAACCCAATGCCCGACTCGGGCAGCTGTCACAAGACCAATTCGCCTACGAGGAATACCGCGTACTAGACGTGGTGATGATGGGCTATGAGAAGTTCTGGGAAGTGAGCCAGGAGCGCGATCGGCTCTATTCGCTCCCTGAAATGAGTGACGAAGAAGGTGTGCAGGTCGCAAACCTTGAGGTCGAATTTGCGGAAATGGACGGGTATTCCGCAGAATCGCGAGCGGGTGAGTTACTCGAGGACATTGGAATTCCGGTCAGTCAGCATCATGGCGTCATGAGTGCCGTGGCGCCTGGCTGGAAACTCCGAGTACTGCTCGCACAAGCATTGTTTTCGGACCCCGACGTGTTGCTCCTCGATGAGCCTACTAATAACCTCGATATCAATACGATCCGCTGGTTGGAAGATTTCTTGGGGTCGAAAAAATCGACGATGATCATCATTTCGCATGATCGTCACTTTCTAAATAGTGTGTGCACACACATGGCCGACCTCGACTACGGCAAGGTGCAGCTATTTCCGGGCAATTACGACGAATACATGACAGCGGCGACGCAAGCTCGCGAACGCATGTACACCGACAATGCCAAGAAGAAGGTCAAGATGGCTGAGTTGCAGGCGTTCGTTAGTCGATTTTCTGCCAATGCATCAAAAGCACGTCAGGCAACCTCGCGTGCGAAACAACTGGAAAAAATTAAACTCGAGGACATAAAGCCCTCGAGTCGTGTCAGCCCGTACATTCGTTTTGAACAAGAAAAACCTTTGCGTCGACTCGCCGTCGAAGCAACAGAAATATGTAAGGGATTTGACGATGAGCAACTCTTTAAGAACCTGGACCTGACTATTGATGCTGGCTCTCGCGTAGCGATTCTCGGGCAAAACGGTATTGGGAAAACGACTTTGCTTCGGTCTCTGTTAAAACAAATCGACATCGACAGCGGTAACGTTAAGTGGGCGGAAAATGCGAAAGTCGGTTACTTCGCTCAAGATAACGCACCCGAATTTCAGGAAAACGTTAACCTGTTTGATTGGATGTCGCAGTGGCAACCGAACGGCGCACCTGAGGAGTTGCTGCGTGCAACGCTCGGCCGAATGTTGTTTTCGAAAGAAGACAGCGAGAAATCAGTGAAAGTAGTTTCGGGCGGTGAACAGCGTCGCCTGATGTTCGGCAAGCTGACATTACAGTCTCCGAATGTGATCGTTATGGATGAACCTACGAATCACCTCGATATGGAATCCATTGAGGCACTCAACCTAGCGCTCGAAAATTATCCAGGCACGCTTATCTTTGTGAGTCACGATAGGGATTTTGTATCTTCCCTGGCAACTCGCATCATCGATATGACGCCTGAAAAGATTGTCGACTTTGGCGGCACCTACGAAGAATACCTGCGTTCTCAAGGATTGATCGATAAGACTCGCGCTGCCTAATTAAGCTCTAGCGCCCAAAAATAGTGGTTAGATCTATTCCTGTCCCACTTACGTGGGGCAAAAACGAATGTGCTTCGATTGAGATGGTCCGTCTTTGCGAGCGCAGCGACGCAATCTTATCGATCAATGGTTTAGCCCGCTACCAAGGAGTTCGCCGCGTCGCTGTGCTCCTCGCGAAGACGCTGTCCACGGGGGACACTTACACGTTCTTGGGTGCTCGTGACAGTTTTGAGCGAGCTATTGAATTGGACCCAGAATTTTCCTTGGCGTACTGGGAGTTGGCCTGCTTCTGAAAGGTGCAACTGGACGAATCGAATATTGTGTCGGGTATTGTCGAATTGCCGCGCGAAAAAATGGAATCGCATTTTAACGATACTGTCGATAAAGCGGTCAAGAGTGAACAAGATCCGACTAACATTATTCGTTATCGCGTACTCGGCCGCCGAAAAGAATATGTGGTTTGCGCAGGCGTTTCGCCTCAATACCGAATATCTCGAACTGCGGCCAAATAATCAGAATGCCCAAGACAGGCAA
>JABIUH010000001.1 GCA_018701055.1 Woeseia sp.
CGCTTTCTGTCGAACGCACAGCTGATCTCATCACTATTTCCACGCCGGCGTCTCAGGTTGAGATGAAGCCACTTGTTGGGTTGGATGGCGGTCAAATTACGGTTAGCGGATTGCCATCAAATGTCTTCCATAACTACGTCCAGTACGAGTCGGTTAGGCATATTCACAGGGGACCGGGTCGCGAATGGTCTCACAGTGGTACAAACGGTTTTACGTCGCGCATGATGGCTAACGGGTAGTTGTGCGAACTTGACTGAGTCTCCAGACGCGTAAATCGTCGGCAAGTACGGTTCGTAAAGTCAGAAGCTATGAATGCTGGCCGACTTGCTGCAGCGACTAGCGCGCGAAGCTGCGTGATGAATTCTCTTAGTACATCTGGCTCGCTGGCACTCTCCTGAATTCCATCTCGGACTTTAGCTGAGAGTTTCCTTTCCCGTGCCGTTTGTTCATTTGATGCCGATAAAACTTGTGCGGTGTCCGCTGCTCGAATTATGCCGTTCCGCTGTGACGTATCTAGTCCATCGCCTATTTATTGATTGATCAGAAACGGATCGAAAATAGTCCAAAAGGCGGCGCTATCTGCACGTATTGAAATTTTGCAAACTGCTTTTGACTGAAGGTTTTTTTGCAACCTTCCGATTGATGTATCGGGCTGCCTGAAGCGCCGTGGCCGAAACGCTGAGCGCATCGATCGACAGAGTCATTTACAATGGCACGACTGTTGTTGAAAATGTATTAACCGGATGTGCGGAATGATCAAAGGAAAATGATATGGCATCACGTCTCGCGATAATTTCCACCGCAGTGTTTCTGATGCTGTTTCAACATTCGGCCACCGGCCATCACTCATTCGCTGTTGAATTTACCGCCGAGGAAACGGCCATTATCGAGGGCGTGGTCGCCGAAGTATGGTTTAAGAATCCACATGTCCGCTATTACATTGATGTGACGAATGGCGACGGGGAGATAGATCGTTGGGATACGCGCGGCAGCAGTCCATCATTGCTGGTCCGCAGAGGATGGACCAAAGAAACAATCTCGGTCGGCGACACCGTAATCATTAAGGGGCACTTAGGTCGCGACGACAAAAAACTGTTGTCGATCATTGGGATAGAACTCGCGGATGGCACCAAGCTTGGTGCGCACTACTAGGTGAACGATATGCTAAGGATTAAAATTACGGGTTGCTGCATTGGAGTGGTCTTGGCGTTTTCCCCTTGTCTTGCAGTCCATGCTCAAAATTCCCTACAAGGTGAGTGGATGGTGGAGTTGAGCGGTGATGGTCCGTCAATCATTGGCATGCTGTCATTGCAGGAATCTGAGAATGGGTGGCTTGGTCACATCGAGGGTGGTCCCGTCATGGTTGAAACGGAGAGTGGCGCTATCGAGATTTTAGTTGATAGCCGGGACCTGGCTGGATTCGTGTTCAATAGGCGGTTGACCGGACACTACGACGACGCATCAATGTCCGGATCATTCACGATTGAGGGTGCGACGGAAGATCCCGAACCTGGCGGCGCCTGGACTGCTATACGCAAGGCGCCCACAGTACCACGGCAACCGCCGGCACCTGTTGATATGGGTGGAATGTGGACACCCGCGCCGGGTATCGATTTTCGAAAATACTCAATGGATCTGACCGAGTCGGCTAAAGAGTGGCATGCAGGCTATGTGATGCACTACGACCAACCAAATGTGCGCTGCGTGTCTGCGGGAATTGTTGCGATGGTGGCCTGGGGCGCATATCCGTTCGAAATTGTTACTAGTAAGGATCGGCTGACGTATTTGTACGAGGTTGATAGTGAAGTTCGACGTGTTTTTCTGAATGAGAAGCGTCCGCCGGACTATTACCCACCGTCTCCAATGGGATTTTCGAACGGCTATTGGGATGGCAGTAATCTAGTGGTTGATACACAACTTTTGGAAGGAAATGTTCGCGACTTTCGTGGCGAACCTGTTTCCGAAGGTGCCCGCATGCACGAACGTTACAGCTTGAGTGAAGATGGCAGCACCCTCTCTGCGGTCATAAAACTCATTGATCCCGCCAACTACAATGTTGAACCTATTCGACGTAGACAATGGGTGCGCAATCCAGCGACGGAGATATATCCGTACGAATGCGATCCGGACTCGTTTTATCGGCAAATGTATGAGCAGGGAAAAATGGATATGTATTTCGAACGTGCCGATCGCAGAGAGATGAACTGATCAAGCGACAGTCGATGCCCATTACAAAAAGATTCCAGAGCCGTGCTGGTAGGGTTAAGAAATGAGGATTTCCGTTAAGCGAATAAACAAATGGACGACTGCGATCGCGATGTTGTTGAGTTGCAGTGTTGCGACTACCCACGATTTTTCCGGTGCTCACGGTACGGTGACAATTGATTGGTCGGCATCCAATGTCAGTCGCGTATTGTCGTCGGGATACGGTGACTCGTTTGGTACAGAATCTTGGTCGAGGAAAGGGCTTCCAGAGTTAGTTGAGATTGAAGGTCGACAATGCGTCAAAGGCAGTTACTTTCTGTTCGATGTTGACGACGACTTCGCATTCGATATCGACGAGACCGTGACGGTTGAATTGGTGTTTGATCGCACGCAGTCAGAAGGGTTGTTCTATTCGTACGATCAAAATGTGGTGGCGGAGAATAGCCAGCAAGTTTCTTTTCATGACTCCGAGAGCCGCTGGTATTCGCAGGTCATTAAACTAGATCGTGCACGCTTCGCGAATCGGGGCGAATCCGGCAGTGACTTCACGATTGCTGCTCCGGATGGCACCTGGTTCGGCGACCCTGAGGCAGATCACAAGATCGTATTGTGTGATCTTTTGCTCAAGCGATCACACGAATCAGCCGAGCCCCTGGGATTTGGCGAACTTAAGCTAAGGGTCAGCGACGAGCACTCGCGGGAGACCCCAGCGCGCATCGGTTTGTACGCTGAATCCGGCAGCATGCCGATGCCATCAGATCATGCGGTGACGATCCACAATTACGCGAATCGCGACAAGCAGCTTTTCCTTCGTTCGACGCATGGCAAAGTGCCGGTCTGGCCACATCGGAATCGTTACTTCTTTTATGTCGACGGCAAGTACGAGGCCACGTTGCCGATCGGCAAGTACCAACTCGTCGTCAGCAAAGGGCCGGAATATGCGTTGGTGCAAAGAACAATAGAGGTTACTGCCAATAACGAGATCTCCGTTCATGTGCCAATGGCGCGTTGGGCGGATATGCCGAGCAACGGCTGGTATTCCGGAGATGATCACATCCATATGACGCGCACGCCGAATGACAACGCGTCAATCAGTGCGGTGATGCAAGCAGAGGACGTTCATGTAAGTAACCTTCTTCAGATGGGCAATCCCTACGACACCAATTTCTTGCAGTATGCATTTGGCAAAAATGGGCGGTACCGATCGGGTAGTCACGCGCTGGTACCCGGAGTTGAAGATCCGAGAACTGCGGTACGCGGACACACAATTAGTCTGAATATTAATGAGGTCTACCGACCGACCGACCAGTATCTTCGCTACGACCAAATATTTTCGGAGTACCGGCGGCAGGGAGGCATGTCAGGATACGCGCACGTATCAGGTCGTTTATTTAACGTAGAGCGGGGTCTTGCGATTGACGTACCGCTTGGCGCAGTCGACTTTGTGGAGTTGCTGCAAGACGGTGCGATCGAAACGGAACTCTGGTACGACTATCTCAACTTAGGCTTCAAGCTGATTCCAACCGCGGGTTCCGATTTTCCCTACCTCAATGCGCCGGGCGGTGATCGAAATTATGTATTCGTTGATGGAGAATTTACCGTTGACGCCTACTACGAAGCCCTACGTGAGCAACGAACATTCGTGACGAACGGGCCGATGTTGGAATTAACAGTGAACGGCCACGGCATGGGTTCAGATATTCAGTTATCGCCGGGCGATGAGATATCGATCAATGCTAGGGCGGCACTGAATCCTGATATAGAGATGTTAGATCGCATTGAATTGGTCGTGCACGGTGTTGTTGTCACAGTGGTAGACGAGATATCCGCCACGAACACGGTCACGCTGAAGCATTCTTTGACGGTCAACGAAGGCATGTGGCTCGCTATTCGTGCCTACGGTGCCGAACAAACCGTGGCGCATTCTGCCCCCGTGTATGTCACAACTGACGCTGGTTTCGAGAGTCGTGCCGCAGTGCCGGAGTTAGCTCGACGAATGATCGACAAGCTGGCTGAATTCGATACGGTCGTTGCTGATGAAACACTCGAGTTGGAATCCTGGTCTGTCGGCGAACCGCTTACGAACATGCTTGCGGAGCAGCGTATCAAGATTCTCGAGAGGGCGGATGATGCCAGGGCGGTCTATGCGAGAATGCTGGATCAACCATAGAGTTGCGTGGCTTGAAATACAATGAGCGACAATGTTTGATACGGTGATTTATGTCGAACACATTAGAGCAGGATCTATACAGCCATTGACGCAATCATGAGCGAGACACAAAGAAACAAGTTATTGACTGAGTGCCGTCTGTCCTGATGCGCGAGCTCAAGCGTATTCGGTACACTTGTTTGGTGGTTTTGCTCTTGTTCGCGGCGTCTGCGACCAATAGCTATGCTGCGGAAAGAATTCATTTCTTAATTCCGGGCGGAGCAGGTGGAGGCTGGGATTCGACAGCACGAGGTGTTGGAGAGGCCCTCGCGCGGTCTGGAATTGTAGAGGTTGCGTCTTACGAGAATCTGTCTGGCGGCGGTGGCAGCAGGGCGTTGTCTCATCTAATCGAAACGGCCGAGCGTCAGGAAAATACGCTGATGATCAGTTCGTCGCCGATTATTCTACGGTCGCTGCGAAAAATATATCCGCAGTCCTACCATGATGTAGTCGCGGTGGCGAGCGTGGTGGTTGATTACGGGGCATTCGTGGTGCGGAATGATTCGCCATACAAGAGCTGGCAAGACGTGATTGAGGGTTTTTTGGAGAATCCGCGTGGCGTCAACGTCGCTGGCGGATCATCTCGCGCGAGTATGGATCACATCGTTGCTGCTCTTGCGTTCAATAAGTCTGGCGTCAACGCGAAGCAACTGAAGTACATTCCGTACAATGCCGGCGGTCATGCAATGGTGGGTTTACTCTCTGGAGAAACGCAGCTTTTGTCGACCGGCCTCAGTGAGGCGATCGCACTCGCAGAGCAGGGCGAAGTTCGTATCCTCGCAATGACAGCGCCTGAGCGACTTGATCGTGTTCCGAATATTCCAACACTCGCGGAGCAGGGCGTACCAGCCGTGTTTTCCAATTGGCGTGGTTTTTTTGCGGCACCCGGTACAACAGCAGAACAACTTATTCAGTTCGAAACATTGCTGTCGGAATTGTATGAAACGGACGAATGGAAAGTTATTAGAGAGAATCGAGGATGGACAGACTTTTTCGTTGTTGGTGATGAATTTTCTGCCTTTTTGGATCAGCAGGAAGAGGATATGTCAGCTTTACTGCGAGAACTTGGTCTGCTTAATTGAAACCGAACTTGGAACTTGAGTCGCGATGCATTTGTTAGATAACAAAGACAGGATTGGCAGCCTACTGCTATTGGTGTTTTCCTTCACGTATTTGCAATACGCATTCGAATTACCAATTGACCCGACTGCAGGTGACGAATCGTTTAACGCAAGAACGTTGCCAATTGGACTAGCGATTGCGGCAATCGCATTCGCTTTGATTGAGCTTTTCTTCAGCGCCCGGCGTGTCGACGAGAATCGCATCAGCGAGGCGGTACAGGGTTTCAGTTGGATCCCGACGCTTTCGCTTGTCCTGTTAATGGTTGTCTATTCGCTACTCTTCAGCAAACTTGGGTTCGTTCTTTCCAGCTATCTGTTTCTACACGCAAGTTTTCTGACTCTCGGTGAACGCCGTATTTTTCTAAGCGGTTTCATCGCCGCAAGTTTGGTCGTGTTTCTGTGGTTGATGCTGACTCGAGTATTCGGAATTTTTCTGGACTCAGGTGACCTGTATCGCTTTCTTTTCGGATTAGTGTCTTGATCGAGGGCATCCTCACAGGGCTGTATACGGCGTTCTCGCCGATCAATTTAATGATGGTCCTGATGGGTTGTTTCGCGGGCACCTTTATCGGCATGCTGCCAGGCCTCGGGCCGGTCTCAGCAATCGCCTTAATGATACCGATTACATACGGGCTTGATCCGGCGTCGGGCCTCATTCTAATCGCTGGTGTTTATTATGGCGCTATTTTTGGCGGTTCGACGTCGGCAATACTGATCAATGCGCCTGGAGTCTCTGGCGCTGTCGCCACTGCATTTGATGGTTACCCACTCGCGCAAAGTGGTCAGGCGGGTAAGGCTTTGGCGATTGCCGCGTACAGTTCGTTCTCAGGTGGAACGATTGGGGCGTTACTGCTATTCGCATTCGTGCCATTCCTTGCGCAAGTTAGCCTGAGCTTTCAGTCGGCCGATTACTTTGCGTTGATGTTATTCGGTTGTACTGCGATTGCTGCATTCTCCGGTAAAGGACAGGTTGTGAAGGCAATTCTGATGACGCTCCTGGGTCTTATGCTTGCTACAGTCGGGGAAGACCCGTCCGGAATACAGCGGTTTACTTTCGGAAATCCGGATCTGTACGACGGCATCAGTTTCCTATTGTTGTCGATGGCGACATTCGCTTTGGCGGAGGCGCTGATCGTCGTGCTTAAAGGGACGAGTGATTCGCACGCTGCCAGTGCGATGGAGAGTAAGAACCTGGGATCGCTTAAGTTGTCGCGACAGGAAGCCAAAGACATTGCGCCAACGGTTGGACGGTCATCAATACTTGGATTCTTCGTCGGAATATTGCCCGGCGCGGGAGCCACGATTGCCTCATTCCTCGCTTACGGCATGGAACGTAATCTCGCTCCTGACGAGAAGAAGGGTGAATTTGGAGCCGGAAGTCACCGCGGGCTCGCCGCACCCGAAACCGCTAATAATGCTGCATCCACAGGCTCGTTCGTGCCGCTTTTGACCCTGGGTATTCCGGGGTCAGCCACAACCGCAGTTATGCTGGGGGCGCTACTTTCTTACGGTATTCAGCCTGGCCCGCGGCTTTATATAGACAACCCTGCTGTATTTTGGTCGGTGATCATTTCTATGTATGTCGGCAATGTTTTTTTGTTGGTTTTGAATTTGCCGCTCATTCCCTACATCTCAAAGTTGCTCCGAGTATCGCGGCAGTTTTTGACGCCCATAATTCTGTTCTTTTCGTTAATGGGCGTTTATCTTGTTTCGTTCAATACTTTCGACCTGACCATCATGGTCCTAATTGCTGTTCTTGCCGTCATTTTCCGAATCTTGAATTACCCGCTTGCCCCATTACTGTTGGGATTTATTTTGGGTGGCATGCTCGAAGATAACTTGCGTCGTGCACTGCTGATCTGGGACGGTTCGTTCACTTTTCTTTGGCAGCGCCCGATCACGCTGACGATCATGGTGATCACACTGTTGACGCTTTGTGTGCCGTTGATTTCGACGGTAAGGGATAGTCGTCGTGCGGGTCGATCGGATTCAGTATCCGCCTGATTTTTCAGCGACATTCAAAACCGAAACGTATAACTTATTTTCGCTGCCAGATCGGTCGACCGTGAGACAAAGGTGCGAGTTTGATCGATATCGATGAAGTCCCGGTTTACCACTAGTACGAATTCGCGGCCAGCGTCAGGCAGCCAACGCATGATGCTGTTTACACCAAGATTGTCGGACACGTCATCGTATTGGACAAAGTTCTCCCAATACCAGGTGGATGTGAAAGCGATATCGGCCC
>JABIUH010000322.1 GCA_018701055.1 Woeseia sp.
CAGCTGTCGCAATTTATGGATCAGAATAATCCACTATCAGAAGTAACGCATAAACGCCGTGTGTCGGCGCTTGGACCTGGTGGTCTGACCCGCGAGCGAGCTGGATTTGAGGTTCGCGACGTACACCCGACGCACTACGGTCGCGTGTGTCCGATTGAGACGCCTGAAGGTCCAAATATTGGTCTAATTAACTCATTGGCCGTGTACGCTCGTACCAACGCATATGGATTCCTTGAAACGCCTTACCGTAAGGTAACCAAGGGTAAAGCGAGCGCTGATATCGAATACTTGTCTGCGATTGAAGAGAGTAAATATGTGATTGCTCAGGCGAATGCCGAGCTTGATAAATTGGGTCGCTTCGAGGAAGAGTTGGTTGCTGTTCGACATAAAAACGAATTCACGTTGGCAGATCCATCGGCGATCAATTATATGGACGTCTCGCCACGCCAGATCGTTTCGGTTGCCGCATCGCTGATTCCGTTCCTTGAGCATGATGATGCAAACCGCGCGCTCATGGGATCAAACATGCAACGTCAGGCAGTACCAACACTGCGTGCCGAAGCACCGTTGGTCGGCACCGGCATGGAAAGAATAGTTGCTGTTGACTCAGGCGTTACGGTCGTCGCGAAACGTGGCGGCACAGTAGATTCAGTTGATGCCTCGCGAATTGTTGTTCGGGTCAATGATGACGAAACTGACGCTTCGGAATCTGGCGTCGACATCTATAACCTGACCAAATACACGCGTTCGAACCAGAACACCTGTATTAACCAACGTCCGCTTGTTAATTCCGGCAACTCAATTGCCAAAGGCGATGTCTTGGCGGATGGGCCATCGACCGATATGGGTGAGTTAGCGCTTGGCCAGAACCTGTTGGTCGCGTTCATGCCTTGGAATGGATACAACTTCGAGGATTCGATTCTGATCTCAGAGCGAGTCGTGAAGGAAGATCGTTTCACGACGATTCATATCGAAGAGCTTTCATGTGTTGCGCGTGACACCAAGCTTGGGTCCGAGGACATTACTTCGGACATTCCAAATGTTGGTGATGCGGCGCTGGCGAAGCTCGACGAATCCGGTATCGCGTTTATTGGCGCAGAAGTAAATGCCGGCGATATTCTGGTCGGTAAGGTCACGCCAAAGGGTGAAACACAGCTCACGCCGGAAGAAAAACTATTGCGTGCCATCTTTGGTGAAAAAGCCTCTGATGTAAAAGATACTTCATTGCGCGTACCGCCAGGAATGGACGGCACGGTTATCGACGTACGCGTGTTTACTCGTGATGGAGTTGAGAAAGATACGCGAGCGCTTGCAATTGAGAAGTATGAGCTCGAAGCGGTCCGAAAAGACCTCGACGACACTTTAAGAATTCTCGAAGAAGATATTTACGACCGTGTTGAGCGTCTGCTGACGGGCAAAGTGGCCCAGGGTGGCCCGAATAAGTTGAAATCTGGCAGCAAGATCGCCAAGGTTTATCTTGATGAAGTGCCTCGCGAGCAGTGGTTTGAGATACGCCTGAAGAATGACGATGCAAATCAGCAACTCGAAACTGCCGCGGAGCGTCTGAAGACGCAGCGAGCAGAATTCGATCGTCGTTATGACGAAAAGAAAGAAAAAATCACCGCAGGTGATGATCTCGCACCGGGTGTTCTGAAGATGGTTAAAGTCTACATGGCCGTCAAGCGTCGTATTCAGCCGGGTGACAAGATGGCTGGTCGTCACGGTAACAAGGGTGTGATTTCGACAATTGTACCCGTCGAAGATATGCCTTATCTCGATGATGGCACGCCGATCGATATCGTACTTAACCCGCTTGGCGTTCCTTCTCGAATGAACGTTGGGCAGGTGCTCGAAACGCATCTGGGTATGGCTGCCAAGGGTCTCGGGCACAAGATCAACGCGATGCTGAAGGGCCATGAATCGACGGCGAAAATTCGTCAATTCCTGGAAACCATTTACAACACGACCGGCGGCAGGATTGAGGACATCAAATCGTTTAACGACGAAGAAGTTCTCGAGCTCGCTCGCAATCTGACCACCGGTGTGCCGACGGCAACACCGGTATTCGATGGCGCAACAGAAGCGGAGATTAAGGGCCTTCTGAAGCTTGCCGATCTGTCAGACACCGGCCAGTCACACTTGACGGACGGTCGAACTGGTGAGTCTTTCGATCGTGACGTCACGGTTGGCTACATGTACATGTTGAAACTCAATCACTTGGTTGACGACAAGATGCATGCGCGGTCTACCGGTCCGTACAGCCTTGTAACTCAGCAACCGTTGGGTGGTAAGGCGCAGTTCGGTGGGCAGCGATTCGGTGAGATGGAGGTTTGGGCGCTGGAAGCTTATGGCGCTGCTTACACCTTGCAGGAAATGCTGACCGTTAAATCTGACGACGTTCAGGGGCGTACTAAAATGTACAAGAATATCGTAGATGGAGAACACGAAATGGACGCTGGAATGCCTGAGTCCTTTAATGTTTTGGTTAAGGAGATTAGGTCTCTGGGCATCAATATTGAACTGGAGACAGAATCATGAAAGATCTACTGAGACTGTTTCAATACCAGAACCCCGTTGATGACTTTGATGCTATTCGTATCGGATTGGCCTCACCAGACATGGTTAGGTCGTGGTCATTCGGTGAGGTCAAAAAACCCGAAACAATTAACTATCGAACGTTCAAACCGGAACGTGATGGATTGTTTTGCGCCAAAATTTTCGGACCGATTAAAGACTACGAATGCTTGTGCGCAAAATACAAGCGACTGAAGCATCGCGGCGTTGTTTGTGAAAAGTGTGGTGTCGAAGTTACGCAGACGAAAGTTCGTCGCGAACGTATGGCTCATATCGATCTGGCGAGCCCCGTTGCGCACATCTGGTTCCTGAAATCACTGCCGTCTCGTATTGGGCTTATGCTCGACATGACGTTGCGTGAAATCGAACGCGTTTTATATTTTGAAGCATTTGTGGTTGTCGAGCCCGGCTTGACACCGCTGGAACGCGGTCAGTTGATGACGGACGAGATGTATCTCGACGCCATCGAACAATATGGCGACGAATTCGATGCTCGCATGGGCGCCGAAGCGGTTCGCGAAATGCTGATGACGATTGATTTGCAGCGCGAAGTTTTGCAGGTTCGAGAAGATATCGGTGCGACGCGATCTGAAACTAAGATCAAGCGTTTGTCAAAGCGCTTGAAGTTGCTGGAATCATTCATCGAATCGGGCAACAAGCCGGAATGGATGGTAATGACCGTTTTGCCGGTATTGCCGCCTGACCTGCGTCCATTGGTACCACTTGATGGTGGTCGATTTGCTACTTCTGATCTTAATGACCTCTATCGTCGTGTGATCAATCGCAACAATCGTTTACGACGACTGCTTGAGCTGAATGCGCCGGACATCATCGTCCGTAACGAAAAACGCATGTTGCAAGAATCGGTCGATGCGTTGCTCGACAACGGTCGTCGAGGTCGCGCGATAACGGGCACGAACAAGCGTCCGCTGAAATCACTTGCCGATATGATCAAAGGCAAGCAAGGACGATTCCGCCAAAACCTTTTGGGTAAGCGTGTCGACTATTCCGGTCGTTCGGTTATCGTGGTCGGTCCGACGCTGCGTTTACACCAGTGTGGCCTGCCGAAGAAAATGGCGCTGGAACTGTTTAAGCCGTTCATTTTCTCCAAATTGCAGCTCCGTGGTGAAGCAACCACGATTAAGGCAGCAAAACGATTAGTAGAACGTGAAGGTGCGGAAGTCTGGGATATTCTCGAGGAAGTTATTCGCGAACATCCGGTCATGCTGAATCGTGCGCCAACCTTGCACAGATTGGGTATTCAGGCCTTTGAGCCGGTATTGATCGAAGGTAAAGCCATTCAGCTTCATCCTCTTGTTTGTACGGCATTTAACGCTGACTTCGACGGTGACCAAATGGCAGTTCACGTACCGTTGTCGATCGAAGCGCAGATTGAGACGCGTGCATTGATGATGTCTTCGAACAATATTCTGTCGCCAGCGAATGGTGATCCGATTATTGTGCCGTCACAGGACGTTGTACTCGGTCTTTATTACATGACTCGTTCCGCCGTCAATGGAAAAGGCGAGGGCATGGTGTTTTGTGACATCAACGAGGCGCGTCGCGCCTATGAGAACGGACTGTGTGCGCTGCAGGCTCAGGTGAGAGTTCGTGTTCCGATGCATGAGCAGGATGATGACGGTGAAGTTGCGACAAACGTGCAGCTGGTTGAAACAACCGTTGGTCGTGCCTTGCTGTCGAATTTATTGCCGAAAGGCTTGAGTTTTGATCTCGTTAACCGAAATATGACTAAGAAAGCGATTTCTAATGTCCTTAACGCGTGCTACAGAAACCTAGGTCTGAAAACGACTGTCGTTTTCGCGGATCGCCTGATGTACACCGGATTCCGTTTTGCGACAACGGCCGGTATCTCGATCGGCATTAACGACATGATTGTGCCGGAGAGTAAGGAGACGATTCTTGTCGCGGCTGAAGCTGAGGTTAAAGAGATCCAGGATCAATACGCATCGGGTCTGGTAACCGACGGCGAGCGTTACAACAAGGTTGTCGATATCTGGTCGCGCACCAATGATCAGGTTGCAAAGGCGATGATGGACAAGCTCGGCTTTGAGACAGTGAAAAATGCTGCTGGCAAGGATGTCGAACAAGAATCGTTTAACTCGATTTACATGATGGCCGACTCAGGCGCTCGTGGCTCTGCTGCGCAGATCAGGCAGCTGGCCGGAATGCGAGGCTTGATGGCCAAGCCGGATGGCTCAATTATTGAAACGCCGATTACGGCTAATTTCCGCGAAGGACTCGACGTACTTCAGTACTTCATCTCCACTCACGGTGCTCGTAAGGGCCTGGCAGATACAGCTCTCAAAACGGCGAACTCAGGTTATCTGACACGCCGATTGGTCGATGTGGCACAAGATCTGGTGGTTACCGAAATCGATTGCGAAACGCGAAATGGCGTCTCGATGGCGCCTCTCGTAGAGGGCGGCGATATTGTGGAGCCGTTGGGTAATCGTGTGCTGGGACGTGTTCTGGCCGAGCCAGTATTGATTCCAGGTTCGGACAAGATTGCGTTCGATGCAGGAACCCTGCTTGACGAAGATGGTGTAGCGCGACTTGAAGAATTGCAGATCGATTACGTTTTAGTTCGATCGCCGATCACTTGCGAAGTTCGCTATGGCATATGTACGCAGTGCTATGGGCGCGACCTTGCACGGGGCAAGCGGATCAACATCGGTGAGGCAGTCGGCGTTATCGCGGCGCAATCAATCGGTGAGCCAGGCACACAGTTAACGATGCGTACGTTCCACATTGGTGGCGCGGCATCTCGTTCAGCAGCAGTGAATAGTATCGAGATCAAAAACAACGGTGTTGTTAAGTTGAACAACATCAAGACCGTTAAGCATCACAAAGGATACTTGGTCGCTGTGTCTCGTTCGGGCGAAATTTCTGTATCAAATGAACATGGACGTGAGAGAGAGCGCTATAAGGTTCCTTATGGTGCAACCATTAGCGTTGACGATGGTGCGGATGTAAAGCAGGGGCAGGTTGTTGCCAACTGGGATCCGCATACTCACCCAGTGGTCACGGAAGTTGCTGGTCGGTTGCAGTTCCAGGACTTTGTTGATGGTGTCACCGTATCTGAGCAGGTCGATGAATATACTGGCCTAACCAGTATCGTGATTCTTGATCCAAAAACCCGTGGACCGTCTACTAAAGATCTGCGCCCGGTTGCAAAACTGGTCGATGAAAATGGCGATGATCTATTTTTCGCTAATACCGAGATTCCTGCGGTTTACGCGTTGCCAACGGGCGCTAATCTCAGCATGGGTGATGGAGCTTCCGTTGCGCTAGGTGACATCATCGCGCGAATCCCGCATGCGTCGTCAAAGAACCGTGATATCACGGGTGGTTTGCCGCGAGTTGCTGATCTCTTTGAGGCCCGTAAGCCGAAGGAATCGGCGATTATGGCGGAACACACGGGTACGGTTAGCTTTGGTAAAGAAACCAAGGGCAAACGACGTCTGGTGATCACTGATGATGCGGGCGAGAGCTACGAAGAGTTGATCGTCAAGTGGCGTCACCTGAATGTATTCGAGGGCGAGCAGGTTGTTCGTGGCGAGGTAATTGCCGATGGTGAGCCAAATCCGCACGACATCCTGCGATTGCAAGGTGTTGAAAATCTGGCTGATTATTTGGTTAAGGAAATTCAAGACGTTTACCGACTCCAGGGTGTGAAGATCAATGACAAACACATTGAGGTGATCATTCGCCAGATGCTGCGGAAAGTAATCGTGGTGAGTGCCGGTGACAGTAACTACTTGCGTGGCGAGCAGATCGATCGTGCTAGAGCTTATGAAACGATCGACCAGCTAGAAGTGACGGGCAAAGAAACGCTGACATATGATGCAATTCTGCTTGGAATTACCAAGGCGTCCCTGGCGACTGAGTCGTTTATTTCGGCTGCATCCTTCCAGGAAACTACGCGCGTTTTGACAGAAGCTGCTGTCCGGGGCTTGAGCGACAGTCTCCGCGGCCTGAAAGAAAACGTGATCGTCGGTCGTTTGATTCCGGCTGGAACGGGTTATGCGCACCACGCAGAACGTCGCCGTACGCGCGAGCAGGATCTTGCGGATCAGCTCAAAGAGTTGGATGTAAAAACGCAAGTAACTGAACCAGAAGAAGAAATAGTCGTTGAAGAGCTTTCGCCGGAAGCTGCAATTGCAGCGGCGATAGCAGCAGAGGCACAGGTTGAGGGCAAGTAGTCGCCGACCGCAGTCAAGCTAAGCAGGTTGTTGCCGCCGGCGTGGAGCGATGCTTCGCGCCGGCAGCAAATTCTGCTGCTTGACAGCGATTAGCGGGCCTCCATACAATGCCCGCCCTTAACCCCGGACTCGAACGCTAAGAGCCCTACAATTAGAGGATGCGGTGGCGCTTAAGCCGTTGAAGTCAGTGTACTTTTACTGATTTCAGGCTGGCCATTGATCGAGCAGGCCGGGCTATAGGTAGTCCGGCCGATGGGCGCGCGCAACTTGCGCGTGTTTAATTTTGAGTGAACAGATAAACCAAACTTGAGAGATGAGAAGGCCTATGGCCACAACCAATCAGTTAGTACGAAAACCGCGCGTTAAAAAAATAGTGAAAAGCACAGTTCCTGCGCTTCAGGCGAGCCCGCAAAAACGCGGTGTTTGTACGCGTGTCTATACAACGACGCCGAAGAAACCTAACTCTGCGATGCGTAAGGTTTGTCGTGTCAGATTGACTAATGGCTTCGAAGTGACCAGCTACATTGGTGGTGAGGGTCATAATCTTCAGGAGCACTCGGTCGTATTGATTCGCGGCGGACGAGTTAAAGATTTACCGGGTGTTCGCTATCACACAGTGCGAGGCACACTTGATTGTTCCGGCGTTGGAGATCGTAAGCAGGGAAGATCAAAATACGGCACCAAGAAACCAAAATCATAACTCAGATTAATCTCGTCGCTAACGCGACGACCAAATTTGTAGTAGCAATGATCTCGGCAGACAAAAAAATGCTGTCGAATACTTAGAGACAAACTAATGTCAAGAAGAACACAAGCACCGAAACGCCTCATTCTGCCGGACCCAAAGTACGGTAGTGAATTGTTGGCGAAGTTCATGAACATGATCATGAACGACGGGAAGAAGTCCGTTGCCGAACGCATCATATACGGTGCGTTGGATCGCATGACCGAGAAAGGTTCTGCGGAGGGCGGTCAGTCTCTAGAGGTTTTGGAGCAGGCGCTTGAGAACGTTAAACCGATGGTCGAAGTGAAATCTCGTCGCGTGGGTGGTGCAACTTACCAGGTGCCCATCGAAGTTCGTCCCGCACGACGTCAAACACTTGCGATGCGCTGGGTCATTGAAGCGGCGCGCAAGCGTAGCGAAAAATCAATGGCACATCGGCTTGCGCACGAGCTAATGGATGCGGCGGATAATCGCGGCACGGCAGTTAAGAAAAAAGAAGACACCCACCGTATGGCGGAAGCCAACAAGGCGTTCTCACATTACCGCTGGTAAGCGTTGCTGATTGGGATTTTTAGGTAATTGCCGCATGCCACGCACAAGCCCAATTGAGCGCTATCGCAATATAGGCGTCATGGCGCACATCGATGCGGGCAAGACGACAACCACAGAGCGAATTCTTTTCTACACCGGTGTGTCACACAAAATCGGTGAGGTGCATGATGGCGCCGCAACGATGGACTGGATGGAGCAAGAGCAGGAACGCGGCATAACGATCACGTCTGCTGCGACAACTTGCTTCTGGTCTGGCATGGACCAGCAGTTCGATGAACATCGCATTAACATTATTGATACGCCGGGTCACGTCGACTTCACCATTGAAGTCGAACGAAGCTTGCGTGTGCTAGATGGCGCGGTAACGGTTCTTTGTTCGGTTGGTGGCGTTGAACCGCAAACGGAAACAGTTTGGCGTCAGGGTAATAAATACGGCGTGCCGCGGCTGATATTCGTCAACAAGATGGATCGCGCCGGCGCTGATTTTCTTCGTGTTGTCGAGCAGGTTAAAGAGCGCCTGGGCGCAAATGCTGTACCTGTGCAACTCCCTATCGGTGCAGAAGAGAATTTCGCGGGTCTGGTCGATCTCATCCGGATGAAAGCGATCTACTGGGATGAAGACAATATGGGCACGAGCTATGAAGAGCGTGACGTCCCGGAAGATATGCAGGCAGAGTGCCAGGAATGGCGCGAAAAGATGGTCGAGGCGGCAGCCGAGGCCAATGACGAATTGATGGACAAGTTTCTTAACGATAGCGATCTCTCCGACGATGAAATTCGGGAAGGGTTACGTCAGCGAACGCTCGCGGGTGTGGTCGTTGTGACGATGTGTGGTTCCGCATTTAAGAATAAGGGTGTACAGGCAATGCTCGATGGCGTTGTTTCCTATCTGCCATCACCGGCTGATGTTCCCGCTATCACGGGCATCGAAGATGACGACTCGGAGGGCACGCGGCCGCCAAATGATGACGAGCCGTTTGCAGCATTGGCGTTCAAAATAGCGACGGATTCATTCGTTGGAAATCTAACCTTTTTTCGAGTGTATTCTGGCGTGCTGAATTCGGGTGACACGATATATAACCCGGTTAAAGGCAAGCGGGAGCGTATCGGCCGCATATTGCAAATGCACTCGAATGATCGACAAGAGATCAAAGAAGTACGCGCTGGCGACATTGCGGCAGCAGTTGGGCTAAAAGACGTCACGACTGGCGACACATTGTGTGAGTTGAAAAAGGTAATAACCCTCGAACGGATGGAATTTCCTGAGCCCGTCATTGCCGTTGCAGTTGAGCCAAGGACAGTAGCTGATCAGGAAAAGATGGGCGTTGCTTTGCAGAAACTCGCTAAGGAAGACCCTTCTTTTCGTGTGGCGACTGATGAGGAGTCGGCACAAACAATTATTTCCGGCATGGGCGAGCTACATCTCGATATAATCGTTGACCGGATGAAACGCGAATTTGGTGTCGAAGCCAATGTGGGCAAGCCGCAGGTCGCTTATCGAGAGACCATTCGCGAAGCAGTCGAGCAAGAAGGCAAGTTCGTACGCCAAACAGGTGGGCGTGGTCAATACGGCCATGTGTATTTGAAGTTGGAGCCGCAGGAACCAGGGGAAGGCTACGAATTCGTTAATGCGATTGTAGGTGGGGTGGTACCGCGAGAATATATTGGTGCGGTCGACAAAGGTATACGCGAGCAAATGGAAAATGGCGTGGTTGCCGGTTATCCCATGGTCGATGTCAAAGTCACGCTTTATGATGGGTCTTATCATGATGTTGACTCAAGCGAGATGGCATTCAAGATTGCTGGCTCGATGGCATTCAGAGATGGGGCCCAAATCGCTAAACCAGTGCTGATTGAGCCGGTCATGAAGGTTGAGGTGGTTACACCAGAAGATTATATGGGCGACGTGATGGGCGATTTGAATCGTCGTCGTGGTTTGCCTCAGGGCATGGAAGACTCGCCATCTGGCAAAGTCATTCGTGCCGAAGTTCCATTGGCGGAGATGTTTGGCTATGCGACGGACGTCCGCTCGATGAGCCAGGGGCGTGCCGTCTACTCAATGGAATTTGAAAAATACAGCGAAGTCCCGCAAAGTGTCGCGGATTCAGTAATCAAGACAAGGTATTAGAACTAAATCACTAACTCATAGGATTAAAATCGGAATTCAGTCATGGCCAAAGAAAAATTTGAGAGAAACAAGCCGCACGTAAATGTTGGCACGATTGGTCACGTAGATCATGGTAAGACGACGTTAACAGCGGCGTTGACGAAGGTAATGGCGGAGCTGAACGGAGGCCAGGTATCGGCGTACGATCAGATTGATAATGCTCCGGAAGAGCGCGAGCGTGGGATCACGATTGCGACGGCGCACGTTGAGTATGAGAGTGAGAACCGTCACTACGCTCACGTTGATTGCCCAGGGCATGCCGACTATGTGAAGAACATGATCACGGGTGCGGCACAGATGGACGGTGCGATTCTGGTCTGTTCAGCAGCAGATGGTCCGATGCCACAGACGCGCGAGCACATCTTGCTTGCCCGTCAGGTAGGTGTTCCTTACATTGTGGTTTACCTGAATAAGGCAGATCAGGTTGATGATGAAGAGCTTTTGGAGCTTGTTGAGATGGAAGTACGTGATCTTCTGTCGATTTACGAGTTCCCAGGCGATGACACGCCGATCATAACGGGTTCAGCGTTGAAGGCCTTTGAGGGTGATGAGTCTGATATTGGCGTGCCATCGGTGATTAAGCTGGTTGCGGCGATGGATAGTTACATTCCGATGCCGGAACGCGCGATCGATGGCGATTATTTGATGCCGGTTGAGGATGTGTTCTCTATTTCGGGTCGTGGCACAGTAGTGACGGGTCGAATCGAGCGCGGCGTGGTTAACGTTGGCGACGAGATCGAGATTGTGGGTATTAAGGACACGATGAAGACGACTTGTACGGGCGTAGAGATGTTCCGCAAGCTGCTTGATCGTGGTGAGGCGGGCGACAACGTCGGTGTGTTGCTGCGTGGTACGAAGCGCGAAGAAGTTGAGCGCGGCCAGGTACTGGCGAAGCCAGGTTCAATAACGCCACATACGAAGTTTGAAGCTGAAGTTTATATATTGACCAAGGAAGAGGGTGGTCGACATACGCCGTTTTTCAAGGGATATCGGCCGCAGTTTTACTTCCGTACGACGGATGTCACGGGTGCTTGTGAGTTACCTGAGGGCACCGAGATGGTGATGCCGGGCGATAATGTGCAGATGGTAGTTGACCTGATCGCCCCGATTGCGATGGAAGACGGACTTCGGTTCGCGATTCGTGAGGGTGGCAGAACGGTTGGCGCCGGTGTTGTGGCGAAAGTCATCGAATGATTTAAGCGGGGTCAGAGTAATGCTCTGACCCCAATTCGACTTTGATGATGGGTAGGAGCGGCTTCTAGCCGCGATAGTTTGTGGCGGTTGGCTGCAGTTTATGAAAAGAATATTGGAGCGGCATGCAGCCGCTATTGATTTTTAGTGGTTGGCTATGTTTAATGCGCATCGCGCCAACCGAAAAGACAAACTTAGGAATTTAACGTGGCTACAAATCAAAACATTAGAATCCGGCTGAAAGCCTTTGATCATCGCCTGATCGATAATTCAGCACGTGAAATCGTCGATACTGCGAAACGTACTGGCGCGACCGTAAAAGGTCCAATTCCGCTGCCAATGAAAATGGAACGCTTTACCATTCTGATTTCACCGCACGTGAATAAGGACGCTCGTGACCAATATGAGATCCGGACGCACAAGCGGTTGATGGATATCGTGGACCCTACGGACAAAACGGTTGATGCGTTGATGAAGCTTGAGCTTCCGGCGGGTGTGGATGTGCAAATCAAGCTGAACTGAGTTTTCGGGCTAATGACGATAAGTCAGTTCGCACCGATCTGAGGCGCAAATCAGAAAACCGCACGCGAATTAGGCGTAAACGTTCGAATTAAACGCAACTGATTGCGTTACAGCCGCGGCTTTAGAGCGCCGCAATTCGAAATTTACACTGACGGGCAGTTTTCGAGTCCGTTTATATTTGAGAATCAAATAGATAGAGTGAATACAGCGCCAGCATTCGGTGTTGTAGGTAACTCTACTAGCAACAAATTTTGGCATTTTGAGCGAGCAAATAATGTCTCAGTCGAATTGCTGAAAAAAACCCTCAATACAAACCCTTACGGACTTGTATTGGGAGTTTTCCGCAGTATAATGGCGGGCTCGCAGGATCTGGCCGGGCGGGAGTCGGCCAGTTTCTGAAATGGGTACCTCGAAGCTTCGGTTTCAAGTGTGCTTTAAAGTTTGGTCGCTGGGAGATCGAAGGCGACTCGGCAAATCCCGAACAGCCGGTTTTACCGGACTGGGGTCAGCTCAATAGCAACGGAACAGGGAAAATGTTCCAGGCGATGGCTGGCCCTTTCGTGTGTCTGAAGGATGCACGATTGGAACAAGGCAGCACCAGCCAATCGAAGTTGGTGCGGAGAAAATGAACGAAAAGTTAGTAACCTGAATTTAAGATTGACGCCGACCAATCGAAGTTGGCGTGAGGTTTTTGAGATGACAATGGGTCTTGTTGGCCGCAAGTGCGGTATGACGCGTGTGTTTACGGAAGAGGGGGAGTCTATCCCTGTCACCGTAATCGAAGCACAGCCAAATCGAATTACACAGATTAAGACTGTGGAGAATGACGGCTATAGTGCCCTGCAGGTTACTGCTGGTGCGCGAAAAGCGTCCCGCGTGACTAAATCTGCAGCTGGCCACTTTGCAGCAGCAAAGGTTGAAGCCGGCGATCTTATGACTGAGTTCCGCCTTGAAGAGGGTGATAAGCCGGCAGAGGGCGAGTTTGAGAAGGGCCAAGAGCTTAAGGTTGATCTGTTTGAGGCGGGCCAGAAAGTCGATGTCATTGGCACGACGATTGGTAAGGGCTTTGCAGGCACCATCAAGCGACACAACTTCTCAATGCAGGATGCAACGCACGGCAACTCTCTCGCGCATCGCGCTCCCGGTTCAATCGGCCAAAACCAAACGCCAGGTCGTGTTTGGAAAGGCAAGAAAATGGCTGGGCATATGGGTAACGTCAGACGCACAGCGCAAAACCTCGTCGTTGTTCGAGTTGATGAAGAGCGCAACTTGCTCCTGATTAAGGGTGCAGTTCCCGGTCATGCCGGTGGTCGCGTGGTGGTTCAGCCCGCAGTGAAGAAGAGGAATGCATCGTGAAGTTGAAGATGCAAGGAAGCGGTAACGTGGACGTTGCCGATAGCGCATTTGGCGCAGAATTTAATGAGCCGCTGGTTCACCAGGTTGTTACAGCGTTTCTTGCCGGCGGTCGTGCGGGCACTAAAGCACAGAAGAATCGTGCCGCGGTTCGTGGCGGTGGTGCGAAGCCATGGCGCCAAAAGGGCACTGGCCGAGCGCGTGCTGGCACAATCCGTAGCCCAATTTGGGTTGGCGGAGGTCGGACGTTTGCGGCCAAGCCCCGCGATCACAGTCAAAAAGTTAATAAGAAAATGTATCGCGCTGCATTACGGTCTATTTTCTCTGAGTTGGTTCGTCAGGACCGAGTTATTGTCACTGAGTCCATCACGATGGATGGGCCAAAAACGAAAGAGTTGGCGGCCAAGCTTAAAGCTCTCGAGTTGACCAATGTCTTGATCGTTAACGAAGCTTTCGACGAAAACGTATTTTTATCCGCACGCAATTTAGCCGATGTTGGTATTTGCGACGCGGCAGCTGTCGATCCGGTCGTGCTGATGCGCTTTGAAAAGGTGTTGATCACGCTACCTGCGTTGAAATTGATCGAGGGGCGCCTGACATGACCGTTGCCGCACATCAAGAACGATTGATGACGATCATCCAGGGTCCGCATCTTTCGGAAAAGAGTCATATTGTCGCCGAACACAACCAGGTTGTTTTTAAGGTTCGTACAGACGCGACGAAGCCAGAGATCAAAAAGGCAGTTGAGCTGTTGTTTGAGGTTTCTGTTGAAGGCGTAACCGTCATCAACTATCAGGGCAAAAGTAAACGACACGGCACGACCAAAGGTCGCCGCGCAAGTTGGAAAAAAGCATACGTGAAGCTGGCTGAAGGTAGCCATCTCGATTTCATCGGCGGCGATTAGAGAGCGGTAAAGAATAATGTCATTACATAAATCCAAACCGACATCAGCCGGACGCAGATTTCAGGTCGCAGTAAAAACGCCTGGCCTGCACAAGGGTAAGCCACATAGTGCGTTGCTCGACAAGAAGTCGAAATCGGGCGGACGCAACAACACTGGCCGCATTACGGTTCGCCATCAAGGTGGTGGGCACAAACAACGTTACCGCATTGTCGATTTCAAGCGCGATAAAGACGGTATTCCCGGCGTCGTTGAGCGCTTGGAATATGATCCAAATCGTAGCGCTCATATTGCATTGATAAAGTATGCCGACGGTGAACGCAGGTACATTCTTGCTCCGAAAGGCGTTGAGGCTGGAACACCAATAGCCAGCGGTGAGGATGCGCCGATTAAGTCGGGCAACGCATTGCCAATAAAATGCATTCCCATTGGAACGACGATACACAACGTAGAGATGAAGCCAGGCAAGGGAGGACAACTTGTGCGTGCAGCAGGTGGCTCTGCGCAATTGGCGGCTCGCGATGGCGCATATGCGACGCTGCGGCTACGTTCCGGCGAGACGCGCAAGATTCACGTCGAATGCCGAGCGACGGTAGGCGAGGTCGGCCACGGTGAACACAATCTTCGCAAGTTAGGTAAGGCAGGAGCGAAGCGCTGGAGAGGTGTTAGACCGACGGTGCGTGGAGTAGCGATGAACCCGGTAGATCACCCGCACGGTGGTGGTGAGGGTCGTACTTCAGGTGGACGACATCCGGTGAGCCCATGGGGTACACCAACCAAGGGATACAAAACGCGATCGAACAAGCGCACGGACGGTATGATTGTTCGTCGACGCAAGCGTAAATAGCAGGAATTGCGAACTTTTAACGCACAGAATTTGAGTATTCGTACTCTCGAAGTTTATAGGAGCTGGTAGCAATGCCACGTAGTGTAAGAAAAGGCCCATTCGTCGATACGCATTTGGCGAAAAAGGTGGCCGTTGCCGCTAAAGCGAATGATCGTCGACCTATCAAGACATGGTCGCGTCGTTCAATGGTATTGCCGGACATGGTTGGTTTGACCATCGCGATTCACAACGGGCGTCAGCACGTGCCGGTTTTGGTATCTGAAAATATGGTTGGCCACAAGCTTGGTGAGTTTGCGGTAACCCGAACTTTCAGAGGTCATTCCGGTGACCGGAAAGTCAAGTAGGTCGAGGGAGTAAGTCATGCAAGTTGCAGCAAAACTCCGACATGCGCGGATCTCACCGCAGAAATGTCGACTCATGGCGGATGCCATTCGTGGCAAGAATGTGGACGACGCGCTGAAGACGCTTGCTTTTTCACCACGAAAAAGTGCCGGTATCGTCAAGAAGGTGCTGGAGTCGGCAATTGCCAACGCTGAGCACAATCTAGGTGCGGATATAGATGAATTGAAGGTTTCGACAATTGAAGTGGACGAGGCGCCGACTTTCAAGCGTAATCGCGCACGAGCGAAAGGTCGTGGCACGCGCATCATTAAGCGTAATAGTCACATCACCATTCGCGTTGGGGACGAATAGTATGGGTCAAAAAGTACATCCAACAGGTATTCGATTAGGCATCGTCAAGGACTGGTCGTCGACGTGGTATGCCGATACGAAAACTTTTCCTGAATATATTCGCTCGGACTATTTGATTCGCAGTCACATCAAGAGAAAGTTGAAAGATGCGTCTGTTAGTCGCATTGGGATCGAGCGACCAGCGAAAAAAGCCAACATCACCATTCACACGGCACGCCCGGGTATCGTGATTGGCAAAAAAGGCGAAGACATCGAAAAATTGCGGAAGGAAATATCAGCGCTGATCGGTATGCATATCAATGATGTGCGCATCAATATTTCCGAAGTGAGAAAGCCGGAAATGGACGCGCAGTTGGTGGCGGAAGGTATCGCGCAACAACTGGAACGACGCGTAATGTTTAGACGTGCCATGAAGCGCGCTGTTACCAATACGATGCGAGTAGGCGCTGAAGGCATCAAGGTTAAAGTCGGCGGACGATTAAATGGCGCGGAAATCGCACGATCAGAGTGGTATCGAGAAGGTCGAGTGCCGCTGCATACGCTGCGAGCAGATATTGATTACGGTTTCGCCGAGGCACACACGACGTATGGTGTGATCGGCGTGAAAGTCTGGATATTCAAAGGTGAAGTATTTGACAAGCCTGAAGTAGTACCAGCGGAAGAGAAGGAAGCAGCTGCCGGCGCGTAGCCAGCAGGCAGGATTAGCTATGTTACAACCGAAAAGAACAAAATTTCGCAAACAAATGAAGGGACGCAATCGTGGTCTGGCGCTTCGCGGCAGCACGGTGGCATTCGGTGAATTTGGTCTTAAGGCCACAGAGCGTGGTCGTTTGACTGCACGCCAGATTGAAGCAGCGCGACGTGCGATGACACGCCATATCAAGCGTGGCGGCAAAATTTGGATACGTGTGTTTCCGGATAAACCAATAACGAAGAAGCCCCTGGAAGTTCGACAGGGTAAGGGTAAGGGCAACGTTGAATACTGGGTATGCCAGATTCAGCCGGGTCGCGTGCTCTATGAAATGGAAGGCGTATCGGAAGAAATAGCTCGAGAGGCATTTCGACTGGCCGCTTCGAAGCTGCCGTTTCCGACAGCGTTTGTATCGCGACAGGTGATGTGATGACTGCGGATGAGTTAAGAGGCAAAACGACTGAGGATTTAGCCGAGGACCTGTTGGTGCTCCGGCGAGAGCAGTTCAATTTGCGTATGCAAAGAGCGACTGGCGAGCTAGCACGGCACTCAGAACACAGTCGGGTCAGAAAAGACATCGCTCGGATTAAGACAGTTATGAATGAGCTGAAGAGAAAGAGTAAAGCCGAATGAGCGAAGAAGCGAAACCAGTTGAGCAGAAAGGTCAGCGAACTGTCATTGGCAGAGTCGTCAGCGACAAGATGGACAAGACGGTATCGGTCGCGATTGAACGTCGCGTTAAGCATCCGGTATACGGCAAATACATCCGTCGCACGACCAAATTGATGGCGCACGACGAGACGAATCAGTGCAAGGCCGGTGATAGGGTTACGATTAGTGAATGTCGCCCAATCGCAAAAAACAAATCATGGCGTGTAGTCGACGTAGTCGAACGCGCGCCCGAGCAATAAGCGACTTTTGGTCGGAAACGACAAGCTTGAATAACGGAAGAAAACCATGATTCAGATGCAGACAGTACTAGATGCAGCCG
>JABIUH010000295.1 GCA_018701055.1 Woeseia sp.
AATCCCGGCTATGACCGCTTCGAGTTTGAGTTTCCGAATGAAGACGGTGTCATGATCTCCATAGACGACGAAAAGTATCGCGATAAAGTTTTGATCGTCACCGTCGCTGGCACCTGGTGCCCCAACTGCAACGATGAGGCGCGTTTTTTGGCGCCGTTTCACAAGAAGTATCGGGACGATGGGCTTGAGATCGTCGCCCTATTATTCGAACATTTTGACGACGCAGATCTCGCGGCACAGCAAGCGCGCAATTTTAAGCAAAAGTTCGATATTGAATATGACACGCTGATCGCCGGCATCTCTGATAAGACGGAAGCAGCAAAAAAGTTGCCCGCGTTGAGTGCTGTCCTCGCATTTCCTACAACGATATTCATTGATCGGGCCGGACAAGTTCGACAAATCCACACTGGATTCGTTGGTCCCGGAACGGGCGAACACTATGTCAGTCTGCAGAACAGTTTTACCGAACTCACCACCACGTTACTTACCGAATCCAGCGAAGAAGCAACGACGGACATGACGCCGGCCGATTCTGAAACGGCAGAGAATAACTGAGCCTACTCGGGCCGGGAGGAAGTAATGCCATCTTTTGATGTCGTGAGCGAATTTGATACTCATGAGGCAAGCAACGCCGTCGATCAGGCAAATCGCGAAGTTACGACGCGCTTTGACTTTAAAGGCACTGAGTCGAAGTACGAATTCGAGAACAACATCATCACGATGACCAGCCAAACTGATTTTCAGCTGCAGCAAATGTTGAGCATTCTGCATCAGAAACTAGCAAAACGAGGCATCGATATTGCTTGTCTAAAAGCAGAGCAAACAGAATTGGCCGGGAATGTTGCACGAAAGAAAATCATCATGCGCCAAGGTCTCGAGGCCGCACTTTCCAGAGAATTGGTAAAGAAAATCAAAAGCAGCAAGATTAAGGTTCAGTCGTCGATTCAAGGCGAGAAATTGCGGATCTCTGGTAAGAAACGCGACGATCTTCAAGCCGTGATCGCACTACTGAAAGAAGAAGATACCGACCTACCCTTACAGTACGACAACTTTCGCGACTGAGTCAGGACGAGAATTTACAGTGCACAAAGAATTACGACGACAGGACATCACCTTCGAGGAGAAGGATCAGCCACTTCGCGATGATGTTCGAACGCTCGGCACGCTGGTTGGAGACCTGCTTAGGGATCAGGGGGGCGACGAGCTGTTCGAGTTGGTAGAAAGTGCTCGCCAACGCGCCATCCGCCGCCGTGAGAATAATGAACGGTCTGGTGAAAGCCTGGCAGACCTTGTAAGCGACCTTGATACGCCAATGGCAATGGAGGTAATACGGGCATTCTCGACCTACTTTCAGATGGTTAATACCGCCGAAAAAGTCCATCGCATTCGGCGCAGACGAAAATACCTGCAAGAAACCGGGCAATTCCAGCCGGGGGGACTTGAGGAAACATTCATCAAACTCAAAGCGGCTGGTTTAAACCAGGCAGATCTGCAAAACCTGGTCAACCGTCTCCGTATTGAACCCGTTTTTACTGCACACCCCACCGAACCGACTCGGCGCACCATTCTTCGCAAAGAACAAAATATCGTGCGGCGCTTGATTGATATGTTGAACCCGACCATGACGGCGCAGGAAATTCAAGTTTGCCTCGAAAACATTAAGATGGAAATGACGACCGGCTGGCAAACTGACGAGCACCCTTCCGAACAGATGTCGGTCGCCGATGAGCTTGAGCACGTATTGTTTTTTATGACCGATGTGCTTTACAAGGCGATGCCTCCTTTTTATGAAGACATAGAGAGCGCCGTTGCCAGAGTTTACGGGGAAGACGGTGAACCATTTTCTGTTCCCAGCATGGTTCGATTCGGATCATGGGTTGGCGGCGATATGGATGGCAACCCTAACGTCAATGCGAAGACCATTCGCTCCACTCTCGCGCGGCAACGATCATTGATCCTCGATCTGTACTTTCGAGAGTGTGCTGCTATTTCAGCCAAATTATCTCAATCGACTGACCGTGTTGCGATCGATAAACGCATTCTCGATAAGATTGAACACTACCGCAGAATGTTTCAGCCGGCCTACCACGCCGTACCGGCCCGCCATCGCGAAATGCCCTACCGAGTGTATCTGCGTCTTGTGCAGGCGCGCCTGCAGGCGACTTACGACGATGATGCCTATCCTTATGAATCTGCGAAACAACTCATTGAAGACGTTCGTATCCTTGCGGATAGTCTCGCAGACAATAAAGGAGAGAACGCGGGGCTCTTTACCGTTCGCAGACTGCAGCGACGAATTGATACCTTTGGCTTTCACTTTCTCACGCTTGATGTACGCCAGGACGCCCTGGTGTTGCGGCAAGTCGTTGGCGAATTGCTGGGGGAAAACGACTGGCTGGAATGGAATCCGCATGATCGGCTGGCTCGCGTCGTCGAGGCAATCGAGTCACGTGATTCTCTCCCCGATCACCAAAGCGTTGTCGCACGAAAAACGCTCGCCGTTTTTCAGGCGATTGCTTTTTGCCGTCGCAAATACGGTAAGCAATCAATCGGTCCATTTATCGTCAGCATGACGCAAGGGGCCGATGACGTTTTGTCGGTATTGCTGCTGGCTAATTGGAGTGAACTGCACAATCGACGTAACCAAGTCCCATTGGACATTGCTCCGTTGCTGGAAACCGTGGATGACCTACAACGCGGCAATGCCATTCTGGAAGATATGCTCGACAACGATTTGTATCGTGCGCATTTGAGCCAAAGAGAAGATCGTCAAACGATTATGATCGGTTACTCCGATAGCAACAAAGACTCGGGGCTTGCGTCGGCACGCTGGGCGTTGCAGAACGCTCAGGTTGAATTGGTAGAAGTACTATCCAAGCGGAACATTGAGCTACACCTCTTTCACGGCCGTGGCGGAACCATTAGTCGCGGCGGTGGAAAAACACACACTGCAGTACTCGGCGCACCGCCGGGAACGGTTAATGGCCGTCTGCGCGTGACCGAGCAAGGCGAAATTATTAATGAAAAATACGGCCTGCGCGGAATTGCACTGCGGACCTTGGAGCAAGTAACGGGATCTGTAGCGCTTGCGACCGCTATGCCGGAGCACCGTGGCAACGACATGCCCGAATGGCATGACATGATGCAAGTCATCGCAGATGTCAGCCGTCAAACCTACCGCGATCTGATATTCGAAACGCCAGCGTTCTACGACTACTTTCGCCTCGCCACGCCAATCGATTTGATTGAACGTATGCGCATCGGGTCGCGACCAGCATCGCGCCGAGGGGGTAAGGGTGCGGAGAACCTGCGTGCCATTCCATGGGTGTTTTCATGGACCCAAAGCCGCTTGATGTTGCCGGGCTGGTTCGGCCTGGGCAGTGGACTGGCTGCCGCAGCCGAGCAGTTCGATGATACGGCATTCAGAGATATGTTCCGGGAGTGGTATTTCATGCGGGCGCTGACGTCGGACGCAGAAATGGTGTTGGCAAAAGCGGATTTGGGCATTGCCCGACTCTATTCGGAACTTGCCGGAGATTTACACGAAGAGTTTTTTCCACATATCGAAAAAGAATTCAAATTGACGCGTGATTTGATTCTTGAATATTCGGATCACGAGTCACTGCTGCAAGGCGATTTCACCTTACAGCGCGCCATCATGCTGCGAAATCCATACGTCGATCCAATAAGTTTGCTGCAAGTAGATTTGCTGCGTCGCTGGCGCGATACGAATCGAGAAGACTCCGCCCTGTTCAACACGTTGCTCGCAAGCGTCAATGGGATTGCACAGGGATTGCAGAATACGGGCTAGCTCAGTTTTCTCAATACTGTCCAGTCGCTAGCATCTTTTCCGGCTGTCGTTTTTCCCTTAGCGGAGATGCCAGCTGCATGTACTGATTCCGGATCGCCGGTTAGCAATGGATGCCATTCAGGCAGATCACCACCATCCGCCAGGCGTCGGTAGGCACACGTTGTTGGCAACCATTGAAATGCCGCAACATCATCGGCTGCCAACACCATACAATCTGAAACTCTCTTCGCTCGCGCGGCATAATCACCACACCGACAGCTAGATACATCCAATAGCTTGCACGCAATGTCCGTATAGAAAACCTCGCCGGTTTCCTCATCTTCGATTTTCTGCAGACAACAGAGCGCGCAGCCATCACATAATGACTCCCATTCATCGTGGGACATTTCGTCTAAACGTTTGCGTTTCCAGAATTCATCATTCATCTTGGCCACTCGTGACTAAGCCGATCGTAACGGAACGAACCATACACTATGTCTGCAGTCTTTCTTGATATCGCAACCGTGGGTCCTGACGAAGTTGACGTTTCTCCTTTACGAATGGCCGTTCCGTCATTAGCTGTGCACAATTTCACACGCCCTGAAGACGTGCGTGACAGAGTCAAAGACGCGGAATATATTTTCGTTAACAAAGTCCGCGTGACTCGCGAAGTTATCGAGGCGGCGGAACGATTACGCTATATCGGTCTCATCGCAACTGGAACCGATAACATTGATTTAGTCGCGGCAAAGGAGCGGCAGGTCGCCGTCACCAATATTCGCGCCTATTGCACCGCTTCACTAGTCGAACATACCTTTGGCGTATTGCTCTACATGGCAAGAAATATCGGCCGTTATACCGCATCGGTCCGCGCTGGGAATTGGCAGCGGGCCAGCGATTTTTGTATGTTAGATTTTCCAATTCGCGGCCTCTCTGCTATGACGCTTGGCATAGTAGGTCACGGAAATCTGGGGAAGGGCGTCGCTCGCATGGCCAAAGCATTCGGGATGCAGGTATTGATTGCGAGACGTGTAGGAAAAAGTGCGACGAACGGCGATGGACGAGTTGACGTTGACGAACTGCTGGCACGCAGCGACGTCATTTCACTGCACTGTCCGTTAACAGCGGAAACGGAAAATCTTATCGGTTCGCGCGAACTCGCATTAATGAAGCAGGACGCGATGCTAATTAACACTGCTCGTGGTGGGTTGGTAGATTCAACGGCATTGGTGGCAGCACTCAAAAGTGGTCGAATTGGAGCCGCTGCTATTGATGTTCTACGACAAGAGCCACCAGCGGATGGCGATCCGCTTCTTGAGTACAACGGTGAGAATCTCATTGTGACGCCACACAATGCCTGGGGTGCGATAGAAGATCGACAGAATGCGATTAACGAAGTGGCGGCGAATGTCGGCGCTTTCATCTCTGGTGAAACACGTAATCGGGTGGTCTAAAATCCTCCAGGAAAACAGCGGCACCGGTAGCAACGTTTTGCATTTGGTGGATGCGTGCGCCGCATAACAAACCGCGTAAGCGATCACTTATTGGCGACGATAGATAATCTGTCCATCGAATACCGTCAGATCGGTGTTAACCGAATGAATTTCGAGCGCCGGTATCTCAAAGAGATTTTCTTCCAGCACGACAAGGTCAGCGAACTTGCCTACTTCAATTGAGCCGGTTTTGTCCTCCATATGCATCAGATACGCACCCTGAATGGTGTAGGCGGCGATGGCCTGCTCGAGATTCAGCGTCTGATCTGGCATCCAGGTTTTGTCTGTTTGCATGTTCCCCGGGTTTACACCACCCAAATGCCGGCGGGTGACCGCCGTTTCTATTCCCTCGAGCGGCGCGAGACTGGTGACTGACCAGTCTGTGCCCCAAACGAGATTGCCACCATGTCGCAGGTAATCTTGCGCATTAAACAGTTGTGCGCCTCGTTCTGGTCCAATGGCATCGATCGCCATCTGCTCCCAGAAATCCAGCCGCATCCATATGGGTGAAATATTGGGAATGACGCCCAACGCGCGAAATCGCGGTATGTCCGCAGGATTGACCAACTGCAAATGCGCCTGGGTCGGTCGAGCATCGCGAAAACCATTCACCCGAATCGCATTCTCGAACGCGTCCAATGCAACTCGAGTCGAGCGATCGGCAATGCTATGTACGTGAATCTGAAATCCCAATGCATCGAGTTTCTCAACCACGCGATTGACGCGGTCCGGCTGCATGAAAATCATGCCGCGAGATTCGGGTTTGTCCGCATAGGGCTCGAGTAAGGCCGACGTGTGGTGTTCAACAATGCCATCCAACATCAATTTCACGCAGGTAGCGCGTAAAAACTCATGATCTAACTGTTGTCGTCGCACGAGCATTGCCGCGATTTGTGTTTCGTCGTCGATGTCCTCATGGAAACGTTGGCACAAGACTGCCCGTGCCGTCACCGCACCTTGATTGTGCAAGGTGGAAAAAGCGCGTTCCGATTCGGGACTGGACCCGGCATCCATGAATGCTGTGATGCCATAGCGAGCCATGGTGTCCAAGGCTTGCCCCACCGACACTACGCGATCCTGATCAGTCGTCTCTGGTACATGCGTTCGTACCAGATCCATGGCCGATTCGTGTAATGAACCGCTCGGCGTTCCATCCTCTTCGCGATCAATGACCCCGTTCTCCGGGTCTGGCGTGGCAGCCGTGATGCCAGCAATTTCCAGCGCTTTGGAATTGGCCCACGCCTGATGATGTGATGCGTTGTAAAAGAATGCGGGACGATCCGGAACCAGTCGGTCCAACATTTGTTTGTTGGGAACGCCCGCCGGTAGAAATGGTGCTTCTATCCAACCTTGTCCGAGCACCCACGGTAATTCAGGGTTTGCTTCCGCGTAGGTCTGGATACGCGAAAATAGATCTTCGCGATCGTACACGCCGTCGAGCGCGAGTTTGGACAATGCTTCGCCACCGCCCATCGGGTGAAGATGTCCATCGTGGAATCCAGGCAACAGCATGCGCCCATCAAGATCGATAACGTCTGTGTTTTCATTGATAAAGGACTGAACGCCGTCTTCTCCACCTACGTATACGATCTGGTTGCCTTCGATCGCGACGGCGCTTGCCCAGCTTCGTGTCGCATCGACGGTGTATACATCTCCGTTGCGAAAGACGATGTCGGCTGCCGAAACGCTCAACGACGGCAGGGCGAGCAAAACAGAAAATACTAGTCTCCACATCTTCTTATGAATCCTCTAGCTGGCCTGGCCGACGAGAAATGATTCGGCAACGACGTTTCGGGAACACCGAATTAATTATTTCATGATTGATCGGGGAGCGGAGTGGAAAGGAAGGTCGATTTGCTCAATATCGACCGGGTTTGCAAGCCTCGATTGAAGTCGGTGACGTTAAGCCCCGATGATTTGCCGCGCCCAGGTGATAACGCCCCTTACCCGGGGCGCAGACAGGTCATGCGCTTCGTCAAAACTCACCCAGCGATACTCGTGGTGTTCTGGGCGCCCGAGTTCCGGCGATATTCCCATAATCACTTTCTCTTCAATCGTATTTGCCAGGTAATGCCGGGCGGTCTTGCCGCGATGATAAGGTCCGGTTTCCATGTAACGGTCACCCCAATCAAAATTCAGTTCGGAAATTCCCAATTCCTCATCAACTTCGCGGAGCGCCGTCTCCATAGGTTGTTCGCCGTGCTCGCACATGCCTTTTGGAATATCCCAATTCTTGTATGCACGTAACATTAGTGTGAGCCAACCCGTATCTGTCCGACGCACGACTACCGCACCGCAAGATAATGTGTTTCCGGCTTCGCTCACGACTTCATGCGGCCCGCAACACGTCAACGGGTGGCGCATTGATAGCACCGCGTGCTGCAATGAATCCGCTCACGCACACCAAAGCAATGCCACCAAGCAAGCCCGCTAACCAGAGCAGAGGGTTGAACGCATAGTCGAGTTCAAACAACTGTATTGTCACGATGGCAGCGAGAATTGAGGCACCCGCCGCTGCGAGGAGGCCGGCCGCAAATCCAAGGGCCACGAATTCAGTTAGCACGCCCGACAGCACCGTTCGTCGCCGCACGCCGAGCGCTCTTAGCATCGCGCTTTCGAAACGACGCTCATCAATAGTGGATTGTACCGCCGCAAATAAGACTGCGATTCCTGCCGCGAGCGTGAAGACAAATACTGCCTGTACAGCAAGGCTGACCTTGTCGAGGATGCCGGTAATCTGAACCAGAATGGCATCGATGTCGATGACCGAAACGGTTGGGTGACTGCGAACCAATTCAACTAAAGTGCGCTTCCCCTCTTCCGCGATGCGCGCGCCGGAGATAAAGGTCGACGGGTAGTTATCTAATGATCCGGGTGACATTACCAAGAAAAAATTAGGCTGAAACGAATCCCAATTGACTTTGCGTGTACTGGCAACCTTCGCTTCAATCTCCCGACCGGCGATGATGAAGCTAAGCCGATCGCCGAGCTCGACGCCAAGTTCTCTTGCAGCGTCTTCCTCCAATGACACCAGTGGATCGCCGACATAGTCAGCAGGCCACCATTCGCCGTCGACCAGTTCGTTGCTTTCACTAATGTGCGTCGCCCACGTCAAATTTTGTTCTCGATTGGCCATCCATTTGCCGCCTTCCTCCGGATACTCGCGCTCCTTAACGTCTGCGCCATTGATGGTTTTCATACGCGCCCGCACCATCGGCACGAAATTCGGTACAGCGACTCCATTTGCGGCAAATATGGCCTCTATGGACGATCGTTCTTGAGGTTGAATATTGATCAGGAAGTGATTGGGCGCATTCGCGTCCAATGTTTGCTGCCACTCCTCCAGCAAATCGGTACGTACAAAGGTCAGTAGCAACAACACGGTTAAACCGAGGCCGAAAGCGACCACTTGAATCGCACTGTCTCGTCCGCGTCGGGCAACGTTCGCGAGACCATAGCGCCAGGCAATGCCGACGCCACCACGTGAACGACCCATTAGAATCACGAGGCCGCGACCCGCGACATACAAAACGGCAGAAACGACCAACATGCCGCCCAGGACAATCAACAACATGAGTCCGTCGCCGATTGCCTGATACAACATCACGGCAACCGCAAGCAGCGACGTTCCCACCACCAACAGACGCGATGGTGCCGGCGGCATTTCATCGTGGCGTAAGACTCGCAATGGCGGCGTGTCGCGTAGCTGTAATAATGAAGGTAGTGCGAAACCGATGAGAAGAATAAGGGCGCTTCCACAGGCCAGGAAAACAGGTGTAAAACCAGCGGGCGGCAGATCACCCTGAATAACGTCAGCGAGCATGTTGGTCACTAACGCTTCCACGACAAATCCCATAACACTGCCAAGCAAGACACCCAATATGCCTAGTAACACGAGCTGGACAAAAGCTGCCGAGATCACAAACTGCTGGCTTGCCCCGAGACTCTTCATCAGAGCAACCGTATCCATACGACGATGTGCAAAGCGTCGCGCCGACATGGCAATCGCTACCGCACTGAGTAACAGGCTAATCACTGCTGTCAGCGAAAGAAATCGTTGTGCACGATCGGCTGCATTGCTGGCTCGATCACTACCCTCTTCACGGTTGCGGCTACGCACGGACTCGGGCAAGAGAACCTCAATTTCTTCATAAAAATCGTCAACTGCATTTGTATCGCCGGCGACGAGCAGCGCATAGCTAACACGACTCCCTTCATTAATGAGCGCGGTCGCGGGAAGGTCCAATGCATTGATAACCAACGAGGGTGCGAGCGATGCAAATCCGATTGATTGATCCGGGCGATACATAAGCACCGCATCAATAACCATTTCCGCCTCACCGATGGAAACCCGGTCGCCAACAGCAACGTCTAAGCGCGCCATCAGAGCCCCGTCGGCCCAGATCGTGCCACTAGCAGGGACCCCTTCGGCAACTCGCTGCTCACCGAACAACTGGCTCGCGATGCGAACATTGCCACGCAGAGGGTAGCCTTCGGTAACGCCTTTTATCGTTGCAAGACTGCTGAAATCGCCGGCGAATACGACACTCGGGAAGGTCTGTGTTTCTGCCGAGCGTAAACCGTGGTCGGATGCCGTTGCATGCCAGGCGGCAGGAATCGGATCAGGTGTACGTAAGCGAAGATCCGCCGCCAACACTTCATTTGCTTGTCTTTCGACAGCGCGACCAATGCGGTCGGTCAGAAATCCCACGGCAGTCAGAGCAGCAACCGCCAAAGCGACTGCCGCCAAAAGAACGACGACTTCGCCGGAACGAATTTCCCTGCCGAACGTTCTTATTGCATATAAGACCGCTTTCACGCGCGATTTTCCTCGTCACTCACTAAAAGACCCGCATCGAGGCTAATCACTCGATCACAACGAGCCGCGAGAGATTTGTCATGTGTAACCAATACGAGTGTCGTGGATGAATTTCGATTGAGCGTAAACATCAGATCAATGATGTGATCGCCAGTGTTGCTGTCGAGATTGCCGGTCGGTTCATCAGCAAACAACACGGCAGGTTCCGTCGCAAATGATCGTGCGATTGCGACGCGCTGTTTTTCTCCGCCGGAAAGTTGCGCCGGGTAATGACTCCAGCGCTCTCCGAGTCCAACCTGTTCGAGGATCTGCATGGCTGTGCGCCGCGGATCACTTTTGCTCGCCAATTCCAGCGGCAACATGACGTTTTCTAACGCATTGAGTGAGGGCACCAAGTGAAAAGACTGAAACACGAAACCAACGCTTGCAGCCCGGACCGCTGCTCTGCCATCTTCGTCAAGATTTGTCAGGGTTTGGCCGTCGAGCCCGATTTCGCCGGAAGTCGGGAGATCGAGGCCTGCCAATAGCGCAAGCAATGTTGACTTACCAGCGCCAGACGCGCCGACAATGGCAACCGAATCTCCCTTGTCAATTGCGAAACTGACGTCTGAAAGTATGGTCAGAGTACCTTCAGGACTGCTAACCTGCTTGGTCACATTGCTGGCTGTTAGGACAGCGCTTCCGTTATTTAATTGATCTGACATGTTACGACTACTTGCCTTTTTCTTGTTTTCATCAGTGGGTACGGCACTCGCCGCCAACGCACCGACCGTGGTGGTATTCGGCGACAGCTTAAGCGCCGGCTATGGCATAGATGTTGACCAATCCTGGACCGCTTTGTTGCAGACCAGATTGGAGTCACAAGGGTACGAACATCGTGTCGTTAACGCCAGCATCAGCGGCGAAACAACTGAAGGGGGTAAAACCCGTATCAGTGCAGCCCTGGAAAACTTCCATCCGGATCTCGTCATTCTGGAACTCGGCGGAAACGACGGTTTGCGTGGTTTTCCACCGAACGTCATGAAAGACAACATGCGCACGATCATTCAAACGACGCAGCATCACGGTGCCAAAATCGTGATTTTAGGGATTCGTATCCCCACCAATTACGGTCCGCGTTATACACAGGCCTTCGAAGGCGTTTATCGCGAACTTGCAGCAGAGCTCGACATTCCGTGGATCGAATTTTTCATGGAAGGCGTGGCACTTAATGATGATTTAATGCAGGACGATGGCATTCATCCGAATGCGGAGGCGCAACCGCTACTGCTGGACAATGCGTGGCCCATCATTCATGACGCACTGAGTATAGCCGGTCGCCGCATAGTCGAAGACTAATGCTCAGATAAGTCCGGCCACAGTCTTATCCGGATAACCTCCTCGCGAATATCAATTCACCTACGCCCCAATAACTGGGTCAGAGCCCAATTACGGGCTCTGACCCAGTTATTGGGGGGCGTTAGTTGTGGTACTGCGGGCTTAGTCGATGCACAGCGTCGACTAAAACACCAAGATTATCCGGATCAATGTCAGGGGTTATGCCGTGCCCGAGATTAAAAACGTGTCCCGATCCATGACCATAACTCGCCAATGCGTCAGCCACACCCTGCTCAATGACCTCAGGCGATTCACGTAACGTCGCGGGATTCAGGTTTCCCTGCAATGCGACCTTGCCATCCGTCAGCGTGCGCGCATCCTGCAGACTTGTCGTCCAGTCAACACCCAACGCATCGCAACCGGTAGCGGCCATATCAGTTAGCAATGATCCGGCACCTTTTGTGAAAAGGATAATCGGAATTTTCTGTCCATCCTTTTCTCGCTGCAGACCATCCATGATGGATTGCATGCTCGCCAACGAGAAACGGCGGTACTCATCTCCATCCAGGGCCGCGCCCCACGTGTCGAAGATCATGATGGCCTGCGCGCCCGCGTCGATCTGCGCATTCAGATAGTTTGTTGTGGTTTCCGCAACGGTGGTAAGCATTCGTTGTAGCGCAGCAGGGTTCTCGCGCGCGAGCCCGAGTATGTTGGGAAATTCGCGACTCGAACCACCTTCGACCATGTACGTCCCGACCGTCCAGGGGCTACCGGCAAAGCCAATCAACGGTACGTCGCCATCGAGTTCGCGCCTAATGCGGGAAACCGCCTCGAAAACATAACCGAGCTTGTCCGCGACATCCGGCACGGCGAGCGCATCTATCTCACGCTCCGTCCTGACGGGTCTTTTGAATTTTGGCCCTTCTCCGGTTTCAAACCAAAGTCCGAGACCCATCGCATCGGGAATGGTCAGGATGTCAGAAAATAGAATCGCGGCATCCAGTTTGAAGCGCCGCAACGGCTGCAGCGTCACCTCGCATGCGAGTTCAGGATTGGCACAGAGACTCATGAAGTCGCCAGCCTCTGCACGGAGCGCTCGATATTCTGGTAGATAGCGGCCGGCTTGCCGCATGATCCAAACGGGCGTGCGCGGCACCGATTCTCGCATCAATGCACGCAGCAGAAGATCATTCTTGAGAGGCACCGGCATCAGAACTGCGCCGCGATGGTGGATTGAATTGATTCAGCGGCAGCGCGCGGACTATCCGCATCTCTGATCGGGCGACCGACAACAATTTGGTCGGCGCCATTGGTGAATGCCTGTTCAACACTCACCACACGTTTTTGATCGCCTGTGGGTTTGTTGTCGACGGGGCGAATCCCTGGCGTGATCACCAATAATTTATTGTCGATAAACTCGCGCAATTTCGGTGCTTCGAGGCCAGACGATATAACACCGTCACAACCTGATTCGAGAGCGCGTTTCGCTCGACTCAAGACGAGAGCGCCTACGTCGCATTCGAAACCCAAATCATCCAGGTCACCCCGATCGAGACTCGTCAGGACGGTAACGGCCAATACTTTCAGATTGTCGCCTTTATTTTCAGCAGCAGCTTCCATTATTGACTGATTTCCATGGACCGTGACGTAGCTGGCGCCGCGATCTTTGAGTTGTCTAACCGCGGATCCAACCGTCGCTGGAATATCAAAAAATTTAAGATCAGCGAAAATCTTTTTATCGCGCGCCAACAGCCAATCAAGCAGCTCGAAATAGCCACCGCTCATCATTAACTCAAGACCAATCTTATAGAAAGTGACCGAATCGCCAAGCTCATCAGCCAATGCGCGTGCGCGATCGCAATCCGGCACGTCCATTGCAAAAATCAGGCGGTCTTTAACTGGGATGTTTTTGTTGTTCACGCTTCTTCCAATTGCAGAGAGATCGCGCGGGATTGTAACTTGAATGTGAACAAATTGGGGTCAGAGCGTCACTCCAACACCGATTTTTTACGCTGTCAGCCGTTCATGCTCGGCAATTGCAAAACGATCAGTCATGCCGGCGATGTAATCAGCCACCACCCGAGCTTGAACTTCTTCGCCTCCGGAACTGGCCCTTACTGCAAACGATTCCGGCAGCGCTATCGGATCAGACATATACCGGGCAAACAATGCTGCAACGATATCCTGTGTATTTTCGTTCATTGCTCGCACCTGATCGTGTCGATACAAATTGTCACGCAAGAATTTTTTAAACGATGAGTGCTGCTCCAAGACGGCATCACTGAAATGAATCATTGCGCGCGGCGCGCTTCTCACAGCATCGATTGTATCTGGCATGTGTGTATGAATTTCTGCCGCCGAAGTCGTAACAAGATCATCCACCAGATAGCCAATCATGCGCCGAATGACTTCGTAGATAACTCTACGGTCATCCAGATCCAGGTATCGATTCTGTACGTCGTCACAGTGATCGGCGAACAAAGTCTGTTCGCGTAATTGCTCGATGCTTATCAGTCCTGATCGAAAACCATCATCGACATCATGATTATTGTAGGCGATCGCATCTGCAAGATTGACCAACTGTGCTTCGAGACCCGCTTGGGTTCGGTCCAAAAATCGCTTTCCGACGTCGCCCAACTGACGAGCATTCTTTGACGAGCAATGCTTGAGAATCCCTTCTCGTGTTTCAAAGGTTAAGTTCAGGCCAAGAAATTCCGGATACCTTTCTTCTAATTCGTCCACGACACGTAGTGACTGCAAATTATGTTCAAACCCACCGAAATCACGCATGCAAGTATTGAGCGCATCCTGTCCCGCATGGCCGAACGGGGTGTGTCCCAAATCATGCGCAAGACTGATTGCCTCGACCAGCGGTTCGTTGATACCCAAGGCGCCCGCGATCGTGCGCGCGATCTGAGCCACCTCCAGTGAATGCGTCAAGCGCGTCCGGTAAAGGTCTCCTTCATGATTAACGAACACCTGAGTCTTATAAACCAAGCGGCGAAAAGCGGTCGAATGGATAACTCGATCCCGGTCACGTTCGTATTCACCCCGATGAGTAGGGGGCGCTTCTTTATGTCGGCGACCCTGGCTGTTCCCTTCGTTCGCCGCGTATGGCGCCAAAGCGGTCAGGGCTTCTGCCATCAGGTTTCCGCGCCCGCCAGCACAGTCGCTAACGTTGTCGCATCGTAATCATCAGTGACATAAGCTTCACCCAATTCACGCAGCAGAACAAAGCGCAGTTTTCCAGCGAGTATTTTCTTGTCAAGTTGCATCGCATCTTGCAGTTGGCCGGCCCGAGTCAGTGGCGGGGAAACCGGTAAACCGGCGGCACTGATGAGTGACTTCAAACGACATTGATCTGTAGCCGAGATCCCGCTGAGTTCAGCGGCCATCACCATTCCTACCGCTACTGCTTCGCCATGCAACCATTCTCCATAACCAACGGAATTTTCGATCGCATGACCGAAGGTATGACCAAAATTTAGCAACGCCCGAACACCGGCTTCTTTTTCATCTTCCGCTACCACTCGCGCTTTTATTTCACAGCATCGTTGAATGGCGTAGGCAAGTTTATCGGCGTCGCGCGCGAGCAGGGCTTCCATATTTTCTTCCAGCCAATCCAAGAAGCCCGAATCTATGCTCGCACCGTACTTAATTACCTCTGCAAGACCCGCGCGTAGCTCTCGATCGGAAAGCGTTGTCAGGGTATCAGTATCGATCAGGACGATTTCGGGTTGGTGGAATGCGCCGACCAAATTCTTGCCACCCGGATGATTGACACCCGTTTTTCCTCCGACAGATGAATCCACTTGCGCAAGCAGCGTTGTCGGCACTTGCACAAATGACACGCCTCGCATGTAACACGCTGCTGCGAATCCGGCGATATCACCAACCACACCGCCGCCAAGTGCGACAACCGTAATATCCCGCCCGGCTCTACAACAGACCAGTTCGTCGAGAATGGATTGCGCGGTCGCTACCGTTTTGAATGCTTCTCCATCAGGGAGCGAAATAGAAGGCGTATCAAGCCCCGGCAAACACTCGGTCAATTTGTCCAGATAGAGCGGCGCGACCGTATCGTTACTAACCACAAAGCAGGACTGACTACTGATGTGCGACGACAAGTCATAACCGCCCCCGAGCAAACCGCTTCCAATGACGATTGGATAGCTGCGCTCACCGAGATCAACATTCAGCGTGTGCGTTTTCATCAGGCGGAGAAGACTACCTCAAATGAGTAGATCTAAGTAGCCGAGGGTCCAGAGCGAGATCCGACGCTGTACTGATCCTGTGGCTTAACGTGCACCATTTTGTGAGCGTCTTTGCTGCGTACGAGGCAAGGAAAAGACAGGGCGCACACGGCACATGAATATTTTGAATACATTTCTGACGACATACCACGCCATCAGGGGCGCGCAGCTTAGCCGAGAGCGTCGACGATGTCTCTGGCCACTGCCTGAACTCGGCGCCCATCGGTCTCGACCATAAGATCAGCAATCTCGCGATACAGGGGATCGCGTACGGTCATGAGTTCTCCCAGGATTTTTTCTCTGTCGCCACCTTCCAGCAACGGCCGGTTTCGTCCGCGTTTTGTTCGATCAAGTTGTTGCTGGACCGTAGTGTAAAGATAAACAACGAATCCTCGCGCTCCTAATCGGCTACGACTTTCGGCATCAAGCACGGCACCGCCACCTGTCGCCAATACGATTCCCTGCATTTGTGACAGATCATCGATTACCTTCACTTCGCGCGTGCGAAATCCTTCTTCGCCTTCCTTCTCAAAGATAAAAGGAATATCAACGCCGGTACGCTCTTCGATTTCTTCGTCGCTGTCCACGAAGTTCAAATGCATAAGACGGCCTAGCTGGCGACCGACTGCCGACTTTCCTGCCCCCATGGGGCCAATTAGAAAAAGATTCTTAGGGTTTGCCATTTGTTTTTATTGAGTCGGAAAAAGCCAACCCTAAGGCTTGCCTTTTCCTATTTCCTATCGTCGAATAACCTTCATGGGCGAGCAACTATTAGTAAATGCTGGACCCTTCGTTCAGAATCCGTGGCGTTACAAATATCAGCAATTCTGCTTTGTTCGACACATCCGATGTTGAGCGGAACAGAACACCAACGCCCGGTATATCACCCAGGAACGGTACCTTGCTGATTGTCTCACGAGTCTCGGTTTCGTAAATACCGCCAAGAACGACTGTTTGACCATCACGAACCAGTACTTGTGTTTCCACAGACCGGGTATCGATACTTGGGACAAAGCCGCCATTTGACGCAGGCGTCAATTCACCAACACTATCTTTGCTGACGACAAGATCCATGATGATGTTGTCATCTGGCGTAATCTGCGGTGTAACAGTTAGTGAAAGTACGGCTTTCTTAAACTGCGTTGTTGTAGCACCAGAAGATGCTGATTCCTGATAAGCAATCTCAACACCTTGTTCGATGCGAGCTTCTTTCTGGTTTGCCGTAATAACACGCGGTGTAGAAATAATTTCGCCACGACCTTCTGCCTGCAACGCGGTCAACTCAAGATCAACGATGTACTCAGATTCGAGAACCGCGAGAGAGAATCGGCCTGCAGGATTGCCAATCGGCACATTCACATTATAACGGTCGCTAAGTGCTGGCAGCGATACCGGTAAAATCGTACCGCCGGTGGTCAGATTATCCAGAATCGAGTTAACCATCGTCCCGGCTCCATTGCCACTACCACTGAAAACGGAAGCGCCGTCAGTAGCATTTTCTTTAAAGCCGGTCGCGCCAAAGCGTACGCCCAGATCCTTGCTGAAGTCATCATTAACAACAACAATACGCGCTTCGATCAATACCTGACGTATTGGTATATCAAGTGTACGAACCAAACGACGAATGTTTTGCAGATTCTCTGCCGTATCCTGGACCAGTAATGTGTTTGTGCGCTCATCAATACCAACGCTTCCTCGACCAGACAACAGCGCGTTAGACGTGGAGCCTCCACTATCACCGCCAATCAAGCCAGCAAGATCAGATGCTTTCGCATAATTGACCTGCAGGAACTCTGAATACAATGGCTCAAGCTCAATGATCGCCTGGCGAGCTTCAAGATCCGCTGTTTCGCGTGCAGCAATTTCTTCTGCCGGTGCAACGATAATAACGTTGCCATTCTCGCGCATGTCCAGACCCTTCGTAGTCATAACGATGTCGAGCGCCTGGTCCCAGGGAACGTTTCGTAGTCGTAAGGTTACGTTACCTTGCACCGTATCGGATACAACGATATTACGCCCTGACGATTCGGCTAATAACTGGAGAACCGCACGGGTTTCGATGTCCTGGAAATTAAGCGACAAACGCTGTCCTTCATATTCTCTGGTTTCAGAGAACAGCGATGAACCCGCCTCTACATCTTCAGTAACAGGGTTAATTTCGATCGTAAATTCATTGTCGGACTGATATGCAAGTTGCTCATAATTACCTTCAGCAGAAATCACTATGCGTGTATCAAGATTGGTGCGCAGCGTATCGACCGTGGTCACCGGTGTGGCGAAATCCATGACGTCGAGTCGGCGCATAAGTTCTGCCGGCAAAGCTGTATTTTTAAATACCGCTACGACGCGCCCACCTTCCTGTCGAATATCGACCGGCGTGGATGGGTCACTCAGATTAACCAAAATACGGCCGCCGCCATCACGTGTGCGGCGGAAATCGACGCTATTGATTTGACGGGCGCCACTTGATGCGAATGACGGGGAAGACGAAAATGATGACGGCGTAGTGCTACCAGCGAACTGTGTGGTCTCCCCTGCTGCACCAGCAGCCATACCCAAAGTGACAAATATTGTGTTGCCGCTTTTACGAGTTTCGTAGGGAACCATAGAATCAAGATTCAGAACAACTCGCGTACGACCATTCGCCTCTGCAGTTAGAACGGTGTCCAATGGACCAATGTTCACATCGCGTCGACGGGAGGAAAGTCCAAGGGTCGTCTCTCGCAAATCCAACGCGATCCTAGCCGGATCTTCGATGGTAAAGGCCAATGGATCAGGCGCTGGTCCACTGAGAATTAGCTTCAACTCTACGCGCTGTCCAGGCAGGCTCTGAACCTGAATGTCCTGCAAACGATTGCCGTCCTGTGCATTTGCAGACAAAGTGCAAAATGCGAGCAGCGCCGCAGCCATATACATGACCCAACGTCGGTATAAAGAGCCGATCGTCGTTTTAATATTGAGCGTCATTCCAAATACTCCCAGTTCCATTCAGGTACTAATCCGCCAACGCCACAGCAGCATCTCTTTCCAGATAGCCGCCGATCCCGTCGGAAATTATTTCGATAAGTTCAATTTCAGAATCCTCGATCGAGATAATTCGACCGTCATTCTGTCCTAGATAATTTCCCGGTATGACGCGATGAATCAGACCATCGGATGTCTGCACCAATCCGAAATTTGTGCCGCCAAGTTGCAAAGTTCCAACCATTTTTAATGTGTCGAGTGAGAAACCTTCCAGAAATTCTCTACTGCGCTCCGGATCCGGGCGAGTTCCACCAACTGAGGAACCGACCGTTGCTTGCGGTGAATCCGGAACAAACGGTGACCGAATGCCATCCACATCCGCATTGTAAACAAACACCTCGTAAGGGGTTATTTCCGGCAGCGGCTCAATTCGCCCGCCAGGACGCGCTTTGATTTCATTGATGTATGAATCAAGCTCATCCATATCACTACCACAAGCACCCAAGACGAGGCAGCTTGCGAGAATCGCCATTACTTTCTTAGAGAAGAGGGCTTTCATTAGTCGGTCTCCTCTTCAATGTATCGGTAGGTTTTCGCAGTGACCTGTAAAGTTAATGCGTCGTAATCCTGGGGATTATCCGGCGTAATATTGATGTCGTGCAAAGTCACAATTCGCGGGAGGGCCGCAATGCCACTCACAAAATTCGCAATCTCGTGATAGCCGCCAGACAAGCTAATCGTGATCGGCTTCTCCGCGTAAAAATCTTTGGGTACTTCAGGGCGCGGCTGGAAGAGTCTTTCTTTCAGTCCGGCTGCGAGTCCGGTTTGTGAAATATCCACGATCAGACTTGGGATTTCGGTCTCTCCCGGCAGCTGCCGCAGCATGGTGCCAAAAGATTGCTCCATCTGCGCTAACTGATCCTTATACGCATCGTAGTTAGCCGCCTTGCGTTGCTTGTTCTTAAACACATCACGCAACGTTAGTTCTTCTTGCTGTACGCGCTCCAGGGCCGGTGCCTTGTCGTTGATAATCGTGAAGTAAACGCCTGCGCCAACGACGATGACGAAAACAATGCCGATTACGGCAGCACGAAAAACGAATGGCCAGCGGCCGATGTCGTTCGCATCAAGGCTTTGTAGCTCGTCTACGATGTTCACCGACTACCCTCCTCTTCGAATTCCGCAGTAACTTGTTTCAAGTTGACAACAAACTCGGCCTGCCGCGCCGGGCCCATTTCTGTCGTCTCAACTTTGGTGACGCTGGGATTGGTTAGCCATTCTGACCCATCCATCTGTCGCATCAATGCAGATACGCGCGTACTGGATTGAGCGACACCCTGAAGTTCTACACTGACACCATTTTGTTTCATACCGTTCAGATAAACGCCTTCCGGAAGTTGGCGGCTCATCTCATCAAACAAATGTACAATTTCCGGCCGACTACGTTGTAGCTGTTCAATGATCTCCATACGCGCCAGCAATCTTTCTTTTTGCGCCTCCAGACCATCAATCTCGGTAATGCTTTTTTCAAGCTCAGCGATTTCAGTTTCGAGGCGTTGATTTCTCGATTCCTGATTTTCGATCATCTGCGAGAACGTAAATAAAGTCGCTCCAATGACCACACCGGCCATGACGATCGAGCTGGCAAGGGCGACCATGAAATTCTGTTGGCGTTTCTTACGTTCTTCTTCACGCCATGGGAGGAGATTAATGCGTGGCATCAGTCGAAACTCCTGAGTGCAAGTCCACAAGCGGTTAGCAATGCAGTGGCGTCTTTATGCACGCCCTGCGACTTCGCCTTGGATGAAATCTTCATTTGGCCTAGCGGATCTCCCACTTCGGTCGGGATACCGACCCTGCTAGAAATTAGGTCAGCTATACCTGGAATGTTTGCACAGCCTCCGCAGACTAAAATCATGTCCGGCTGTTCGCGACCACCGCCTGATGCAAGGTAAAACTGCAACGACCGACTAACCTGCTGAGTTATGTCGTCGACAAACGGCTCGAGAACTTCAGGCTGGTAATTGCTTGGCAATCCGCCTTGCTTTTTAGCCCGGCCTGCATCTTCCATCGACAGACCATAGGTCCGCATGATTTCTTCAGTGAGTTGTTGTCCTCCAAACGCGAAATCGCGCGTATAGACGACTTTAAGGTCCTGCAACACACTAAACGTCGTGCTGCTGGCACCAATATCGACAATGGCGACCGTTTGGTCGGTGCCATTATCTGGAATTTGATGAGTTAGAAGTTGGCACGCGCTTTCAAGCGCAAAGGCCTCTACATCGACAATGTGTGTACTAAGACCGGCAGCGTGCACCGCGGATTCCCTCTGATCAACGTTTTCTGTACGAGTCGCGACCAAAAGTACGTCCATAAGCTCGGGGTCATTTTCGTTCGGACCGACGATTTCGTAGTCGAAGCTCACTTCTTCCATCGGAAACGGAATGTATTGATCAGCCTGAATCTCAACCTGTCCCTCAAGATCTCGTTCTGAAAGGGAGGATGGCATCTGGATGATTTTGGTAATGGCGGCATCACCACTGATCGCTATCGCAACATCGGTCGCTTTAGCACCAGCGCGTTTGACTGCGCGGCGAATGGCCTCACCGACAGCTTTCGCGTCTACAATCGCCTTTTCGTTTACCGAACTTGGCGGAGTTGGCTCTGCTGAATAGGCTTCGACCCGATAGCGTTTTCCACTCTTAGAAAGCTCGATCAACTTGACCGACGAGGTGGTGATGTCGAGGCCCAAAATAGGTTGTGATTTTTTTCCAAAAAGCACGTATTTTTCCTTCTAAGTCGGTAGGTTGCGAGGCACTTTTAAGCTGGGCCTCAACAAATCGATTTAACTATATATCAATAAAATGTTAAATATATCAATAAAATATCAAATAAAACGTGACTTTGTTCACGATCCAGCGATCCATATGTTACTGACGTACAAGGAGGCTTTCCGTGAACTGATTGTCTGCTCGTATCGTCTCAGTATTTTTGTTGCGGACCTGTGATGGAGGTCTAGTTGCGCCCCGTTAGTAAGGACTATTTGTCGATCGGAAATACCACGCTAACCGCAAAAACGGACCATTCGAGACTCGATTATCCATACAGAACGCCAATATCGGCTGATAAAGCACCCATTGCAGGAAATGAGCAGAGGTCGCTATCATTCAGCCTACCCGTTGCCACCGAAATGCCACAATGGGAGGCCAGCATGCGATTTGGCTCACTGGCCTGCCCAAAATGAATTCTACCTGCGATGACCCGCATGGCGTCACCTCGCATTTATTAACCGAACCGCCGGAAAACGCGCATACAGATGCAAAAAGTACGCTCTAAAAGATTTTCGCCCGCCCGCCGTATATTGCGTTGGCTCACGCTACTTGCTGGGCTGGGCACAATGACTGTTATCAGTGTTACCTCTGGTGTGATCGGCGCATATTCCTACGTCGCACCAAGCTTGCCGCAAGCAAAAACCATTAAGGAAATACCGCTGCAAATCCCGTTGCGGATTTTCAGTCGAGACGGACGGCTTATTGAGGAAGTTGGAGAACGGCGACGTTTTTTGGTCGATTACGACGATCTACCGTCCTACGTTGTAGATGCCTTTATCGCAGCTGAAGATGATCGATTTTTTGAACATCCGGGCATCGACTATCAAGGTATTCTTCGCGCCGGCTTTCAATTGGTCAGCACAGGTAAAATCAGAAGTGGTGGCAGCACCATTACGCAACAGCTTGCGCGTGACTATTTTCTTACACGTGAAGAACTATTTACTCGTAAGCTGCGTGAAGCGTTCCTAGCGTACCAGATAGAAAAAAAATTCAGCAAAGAAGAGATCATAGCGCTCTTCTTAAACAAGATGTTTTTTGGCCAACGTGCTTACGGCGTTGCTGCAGCGGCACAAGTGTTTTACGGCAAGAGTCTGCAGGACATCAATATCGCAGAAGCGGCGACCCTGGCTGGCGTACTGCCTTCACCATCTTTTTATAATCCGGTGCGCAGCCCGGAAAATGCTGCCATGCGGCGCAGCTATGTTCTAGGTCGTATGCGTGCACTGGATTTCATTGATGCGGCGCAATTTAAAGAGGCGATGGACTACCCCGTCCAATCGAAATTACACGGCACAGCGAATGAACTCTCGGC
>JABIUH010000335.1 GCA_018701055.1 Woeseia sp.
CGGTTTCGCGGCACAGGTGTTCTCATTCAGATTGACGGGCGATGGAAAATCGCCCACTACGCAATGTCGTTTCTGGTTTTCAACGAAAACTGGGAAGAAGTCGTTAAGCTTTCAAAACAAACAGCCGCAGAGAAAGCGGCGGCTGAGTAACCAGCGATACGAGGTTTTCTATGGCGGGCGGATTTGCCAAAGACGGTGCGGTTCAGGATCAAATCGACGCGACGGTCGAGGATGCGATAAATCGAGCCCGCGATAAACTCCCAAAAGGACTAAGCCTGGAAAACTGCGAAGAATGTGAAAAGGAGATTCCTTCCGCGCGTCGCGACGCTATTCCAGGTGTGCGCTTGTGCGTCTCATGTCAGGAAGAACAAGATAAGGAAGAGGCAAAATTCAGCGGCTACAACCGGCGTGGCAGCAAAGACAGCCAACTCCGTTAGCAATTGCCGTGAGTCTGTATCCACTCAACACGTCAATCGTGCTCGCTGCGTCGGAATAATATTCCGTAGATGATAGCTTGATCTTTGGCGTACAATCTCATTCATTCTAACTGCGCTAGTAACACCCGCATGGCCCACCGACGATCATCTCGAATCCTCGCTCTGCTGTTAGGCGCGCTCGTTGCCGTCGGCGCCCCGGCACAAGATGCCGAAGAATCCAATGCAGCGGAGCCACCGGACTTCAATTCGTTGCAGGCCAACTGGTGGGCCTATTTCGAAGGTCCTACCAATGAAATTCAGCCCAGAGTCGACTTGTTTCTAGATCGAGTTGGCGCGCAAATTTCGGATCTGGCGGTCCAAAACCAAGAAATTGCAGAATCCACGCTTAACGGATTACGCGACAATTTCGCAGCCTATGTGAAATTGCTGGATAACACCGATGTGGCGATACCCACACAACCGCCACCGGCCGCCAGCTATTCGCTGAATGATCTGCTGAGTCTCGCCGCGGTCGAGCGCGAAGCCGAAATGGGTGCCACCGAAGAGCAACTAGAGGTTGAGCGAGAGCAACGCTTTTTCGATGCGGCGAGCAGAAGTCGCGACATCGCCTTCAAAGACTATGTCGGCGCGGCAGCGGGCGATGATCGCTGGATGGTCGCCCTCAGGTTGGTTCAAACTCGCCTGGCACAGGCAATCTCCACACGTCGACTTACTCTGCTGACAGCGAGGCTCGAAAGCGCGAACGAGTTTGCCGATGCTGCCAACGATCGAATCGAACTGGCCAAAAAATTGCTTTCGCCCACTTCTCGGGAGACAGAACTTGAAGATATACAAGCAGAAATAGAATCAGGCACAGTCGCTATGGAGGCCAGCCGTATCGGCTTGCAGGTAGCCCAGGTAGCGGCAAGTGGACTTGATCCGGATACCATCCAAGGGCGATCACAACAAAGGCTGCAGCAGGAGCGCCTCCTTAGCGCAGAAATGAGCGTGGCGTTGACCGAGGTCGAACTCGCCAAATCAAATGCGCAGTATTGGTGGACTGCGATCAAGCGCAACCTGCCAATTGAGCTGGAATCGCTGTCGAGCGAAGCGTTGTCGTGGTCTGAACTCATCCGCGACGTCGAACAAAGAGCGCCCGTCTGGCAATCCGAAACAGAAAACGAACTACTGGCGGTGCAAAGCCTAAGTCGTGCAGGTCTGGATTTGGCAGCAGACAACCTCCTCGACCAACGGCTGGAAACGGCGCAGCAAACGCTGGCTCAAGTCGGCGATCTGAATGCAGCCGTCGCAGACCTGGATTTGTTGACACAGGTCGTCGACATGGCCGTCGCGGGATATTCAGGCGCACTGAAATCGTGGCTGGCTACATTTAGTCGGTCGGCCAAGACCGCTTATCTTCGCGTTACTGCGCTAACGAATTCGACGTTGTTCTCTGTCGGTGAAACGCCTGTAACTGGCGGCGACATACTGCGGGTCCTGATAATACTCGCTGTCGCAATGCTGTTGTCGAGAATTATTCGTATTGCAATTCGCCGCGTCGGCGAAAGTGATTACAGCGGCACACAGGCGTCAATTTATACAGTGGGTCGCCTTACGCATTATGCGATCATTATTATCGCTATATTTATCGCGCTTACGTCTATCGGCCTCGACTTCAGTAACCTGGCGCTCGTCGCCGGCGCTCTTAGTGTCGGCATCGGTTTCGGCCTGCAATCAATCGTCAACAATTTCGTTTCTGGTCTTATCATCCTATTCGAACACTCGCTTCGCGTCGGTGACTACATTGAGTTGGATACCGGCCTTACCGGAACGGTAAAGGCGATCAATGTCCGCAGCACATTGATCAATACGAATGACAATATCGATATTGTTGTGCCTAATTCTGAATTTGTCACGACACGATTGAAAAATTGGACGCTGGGCGAACGAATTTTGCGCGTTAGAATTCCATTCGGAGTCGCCTACGGCAGCGACAAGGATTTGGTTCGAAAAGCTGCGTTGGAAGCGGCAGCTGAAGTTTCTTTCACGCTGACCAACATGAAGGGCCGCGAACCCGATGTATGGCTGGTTGAGTTTGGCGACAACAGTCTAAATTTCTTATTGTTGGTTTGGGTAAATCGGCAAGGCGCCAAACGCCCAACCAGAACGCGCGCCTCCTACCTGTGGGCGCTCGAAACGACTCTGACGAAATACGGCATCGAGATACCATTTCCACAACGTGATTTGCACATCCGTTCCGGTTGGCCACCTCAATCCGATCGCGGTCAGATTGATGCTCCAGATGACTTATTGATTCCTGACGACTCTGCGTAGTTTGCTGTTTCAATGATCGATCTCGACGCTTTTATTGTTGCGGAGACACGCGTTTTGACATCGACGTCCGAAGCCAACCAACTCCAGCAAGAGGCGCCCCAATGAGCACAACAGATTGGGTTCTATTGATTGTCCTTTCGGTTCTATGGGGTGGCGCGTTTTTTTTCAATGAGATCGCGTTGCGAGAGTTGCCCGTTTTGAGTGTTGTGGCGGGTAGAGTTTCTATCGCAGCAATCGTTTTGTGGGTAGTTGCGCTAGTCAGAGGTCACCAGTTTCCCCACAATGCCCGTCTTTGGCTTTGGTTCCTAATTATGGGTCTGGCCAACAACGTTTTGCCATTTTCATTTATCGTATTTGGGCAAACTACAATCACCGCCGGTTTAGCTTCAATACTCAACGCAACAACGCCATTTTTCATTGTGATCATTATCGCGCTTTTCGTACGTGATGAAGCGGTGAGCAAATTAAAGATTGCCGGCCTAGTGGTTGGATTCCTCGGCGTCGTTGTGATGTTGGGTCCGGACATTCTCGGCATTGATAGTGCGAGCCTCCTGGGTCAGTTTGCGGTGCTCTGCGCCGCACTGTCGTACGCGATTGCGGGCATTTACGGCCGGCGCTTTCATTCAGCAGGAATTTCGCCAATATTGGCTGCCGCCGGCCAGGTCACGATGTCTGCGATCCTTTTGATTCCTACCGCTTTGGCTATCGACGGCATGCCAAATGTCGCGACCATCAGTGGCACCACCTGGATGTCTATCGCAGGATTAGCGCTTTTCTCGACGGCACTCGCTTACATTATTTACTTCAAGCTTCTCAGTTCTGCGGGTGCCGTGAATGTAATGCTTGTTACTTTGCTGATACCGGTTTCAGCCTTGCTGCTGGGAACTTTTCTTCTAAACGAACCCGTTCGTCCACTCGAAATCATCGGTATGACCATCATCGGCGCCGCACTCATTATCATTGACGGACGTCTTCTCAAATTGAAGAA
>JABIUH010000393.1 GCA_018701055.1 Woeseia sp.
CAGCCACAACTCTTTCATGCCAATGTCGACTGCATTCCCTTCCAACCTATCGACCAGTATTTTGCCAAGGCCTTATCCCCGATCGGACGCACAAATTATCCATCCTTGATGTTACCGCGCGCTGTCCTACAGCACCGAAAATCCGTACAGCGTCATCGCTCCGATAACGACTGCCCATATCGTTAAGAGCCGAACAACCAGACCATTTGCAGCTCTCGCACCGCGAACGCCCCTCGCCGATAAGCTTTCGCCGTCAAGTAATTGCAGCGCCAACGCGCTAACACCGACACGGGCCAGGAGTTGTTCACTCTGCTCATGCAGCGGTAACCGTTCGCCGCTGCTTGTCTCACGCCAGGCGGACAAAGCACCATCAAAGCTGCCCGCCATGGCATAGCCAATTGCGGTTAACCTAGCAGGAATCCACGCAACCCAACCGTGCAGCATCTCGGCTGCTCCAACCATCGATTGACTCTCAGCGACGTCATCCGTGCGTAAAGCATTAAAAACAGCGCGACGACGAATTAGGTCAGTGACGCGATAAGCCCAGGCGCCGACCGGCCCCAGTAAGACGAACCAAAACACGACCGCGAAAAGCCGATTGTTCGCTTGAACACAAACGGCCTCTTCAACCATCTGCATACGCGCTTCTGCATCCTCAGGCACATCTTTTTCGCTTAGCGATCTTGCCGTTTCTGCAATTCGCACAACGTCGTCGTCCTCAACTGCCCGACAGTATTCGGTAACATCATTGTCGATATCTTTGGGGCCCAGCGAGAAAAACAAAACAATGATGGAAAGCACCAAAAATGGAAATTCAAACCACCGATCGCCAAGTCCGAGCCAAATCCCCGTAACAGGCAGTACAAGTAAGATGGCAAGGATAACGACAGGAATGAGCGGCGGCCAATTGGCGACCTTGTCTCCCTGTCGAAAGCCGGCATCAATTGCCCGATCCAGCCAACGGAGTCGACGTAGATGAAAAAGCTGCGTCGCCAGTCGCTCTACAAATAATCCGATTAGTAAGGCAAGTAGTGTCATTCGTCGTTGTGCTGCGCGTTGCCAAGCCTGATGCCATCATACAATCGAAGCCAATCGAAAGCAGGACCGGGGTCCGTTTTTCGACCCGGGGAAACATCGCTATGGCCTGCGATGCGACGTAATTCAATAGCCGGATAAGCCGCCATGATGGCGGCTAGCACGGCCATCAAACAGTCATACTGAGCGTCCTCATAAGGCGATTCATCTGTTCCTTCTAACTCAATTCCAATCGAAAAATCGTTACAGCAAGAAACTCCGCGGAAACAGGACTCTCCGGCGTGCCAAGCACGTCTTTGGAACGGAACAAACTGAATTACCTCGCCATCTCGTCGAATCAGAAGGTGTGCCGACACCTGCATCCCCTCGATTTCGCCGAAATACGGATGCGCACTCCAATCGAGACTGTTCGTGAACAAGGATTCAATGTAGGTGCCACCATATTCTCCGGGCGGCAAACTGATGCCGTGAATGATGACAAGATTTGGCTCCGACCCGCCTAAGCGATCATCCTGATTTGGCGATGGACACTGAGTCGCAGGTCGCAATATTCCCGCTCCGGGGCTTACCGCAAATTGGTTCGTCATCGGCTGGTGCACCCCTAGAATAATTCGAATGAGAACGACTATTTTGACATGGTCAAACGTAACGGTGCTTAATGTCAACGTCACCATACGTCTTTGGCAAAAGAACAATCTTTATGTCGCAAACCCGCCTCTATATTGATCAACTCATTCGTGCAAATACGGCGCTGGAAATTGGTGGCGACAGAGCCCATTACATTGGCCGCGTGCTGCGACTTCGCGTTGGCGACCAGCTCACATTATTTGACGGGAAAGGAGGTGAATACCCGGCGCAAATTGAATCAATTTCCAAGCAGTCGGTACAGGTGGCGGTTGGCGATCATATCGATGCAGATCATGAATCACATTTATCGATTCATCTCCTGCAGGGACTGTCACGTGGCGACCGCATCGACATGGTCGTGCAGAAAGCAACCGAACTCGGTGTGTCAGCATTGACCCCGGTCATAACAGATTACTCCGTCGTCAAACTATCAGGGGAACGCGCGCTGAAAAAACTCGCACACTGGCGCGGAATATGTACCAGTGCCTGCGAGCAATGCGGTCGAAATGTTCTTCCCCGCATTGAACAACCTGCACGCTTTAGAGATTGGCTCGGCGCGAACGTTAGCGATACTCAAGCGAGACTAATCCTCAAACCTGACGCGCCCGACACGCTGCGTTCCTGCACGAATTTGGTCGGACCTGTCAAAGTTCTAATCGGGCCTGAAGGCGGTTTCAGCGAAGCTGAATACAGCCTTGCAGCAGACACCGGATTCAAAGCAGTTAGTCTCGGACCAAGGATATTGCGGACCGAAACTGCAGCGCTTGCGGCAGTGGCTGGCTTACAAACATTGTTCGGCGATTTGGCTGGTGATTCGACAAGCCAGGTTTCATGATTCTTAGGTTGGGATGGACTCTGCTGCGATCATCTCTTCCAGCCGCTCGAGATTCGGAATGAGCGGAAACTCGTTTATCATCTTGACGCGACACAGAACAGGTGCTCCAGGCGGCCACGCATCCTTTGATTCAAGTTGCAGCACTTCTTGATTGACGCGGACCAATTGTGGAAATCCCTGCGTCAGAACACCGAAGAATCCGGACCGAATGCGACCAGTACTCGAATTGAACACGACGACACGCGTTCGACCCGTTGGTGCCGGAACATCTTTGCCAATCGCGCCCTCGAACGTGACCACCGGTAAATCCCGGCCGTTCCAGCCGATGCTTCCCAGCATCCAGTTTTGATTGCCGTCGCGCTGGACTGGCGACGTATAGCGCACAACTTCGGCAACGCACGCACGTGGCACAATTAATCTCTCTTCGACGAGCGGGACAAGCAGGCTATAAAGTTCTTCTTCCGCGCTCATGGCAACGTCACTCCCCGCTCATCCAATAGCCGGCGAATCGCCTCAAGCAGCTGCGAATCCTGATACGGCTTACCAAGATAGTCGTTAATCCCAATTTCGATTGCCCGTGCCCGGTGTTTGTCGCCTACGCGTGAGGTAATCATGATGATAGGAACATCCGCGATGCGATCATCGTTCCTGACGTGAGTTGCAAACTCATAGCCGTCCATATTGGGCATTTCGATATCGAGCAAAATTATGTCGGGTTTTGCATCTTGCAAAACGCGAATGGCATCGAGTCCATCTTTCGCTGTCATGGCCCGTATCCCGTTTCGCTCGAGAAACTTCTCCGTGACGCGACGAACAGTGATTGAATCATCCACGACAAGTGCGATTGGACGCTCGTCGACCGGCGTCGGTGCTGCGTTCTTTAATTCGACGACTGGCGCACCGGCACGTACCAGCGCATTGATGTCAAGAATCATGACAATGCTGCCATCACCCAAAATCGTAGCGCCGGAAATACCACGTATGCTTGAAAGTTGTGGCCCGATCGACTTCACGACGATTTCCTGACTGGAAATCATTTCGTCGACCAGCAACGCTGCGGAGTGCTCGCCGGCACGCACCAGAATGATAGGGACGAAAGAATCATCATCAGGCAATTGCGCAGACTGCCCGCCGAGGTACATTCCCAAATGGCGCAAACGGTAAGTTTCCTCGCCGTAGACATAACTAGGCTCAGTCTGACCTAAGAGGTTTTCGAGTTCCGATCGCGACATCCGCACCACGCCTTCAACCGTCGGCAGCGGCAATGCATAGACCTCGGCACCGGTGCGGACAACCAATGCTTGCGTAATGGCGAGCGTGAACGGCAAGCGAATGGTGAAGTTTGTACCCTGCCCCGTCACAGACGAGATCTGCAACGAACCTCCCAATTGTTTTATTTCGTTTGCGACGACATCCATGCCAACACCACGGCCTGCGCTTTGCGTGACCGATTCCGCCGTGCTGAAGCCCGGGGTCAAGATCAGATCCATAATGGCATCATCAGTCACTGTGCTATCCGCTTGCAGCAAGTCTTTCTCAAATGCATTACGGCGGATGGATTTAACGTTCAAACCAGCGCCATCGTCAGCGACGTCGATCACCATTTCTGCACCTTCTCGATGCAATCGAATCGTAATTCTGCCGCTTGCAGGCTTGCCGACTGCCTGGCGTTCGTGCGGTTCCTCTATGCCATGCACAATGGCGTTACGCATCATGTGTTCGAATGGTGGCAGCATCTTCTCCAGAACCTGCCGATCGAGTTCGCCAGAAGCACCTTCAACGGCCAATTCAGCTTGCTTGCCAGCCTCGGCGGCAGCCTGGCGTACCAACCGCGTTAGGCGGGGCACATGTTGTTGGAACGGCACCATGCGGGTACGCATGAGACCGTCCTGCAATTCGGCGATGACGCGAGATTGCTGCACCAACAAGGTATCCGCTTCGGAGATCAGGGTTTGCAGCAAATCCTTCAAACTGCCCATGTCGCTGGCTGATTCGGCCAACGCACGGGACAACTGTTGAATATTGGAATAGCGATCCAACTCTAAAGGATCAAAATCCTGCACGACCTGGGTGTCGTGATGTCCGTGCATGATCTGCGCTTCGGTTTCGATTTCGAGTTTGCGCAATTGACCACGCAACCGAGCTACCGTCTGTTCCATTTCTTCGACATGAAATTCGATCGAATTGATTTGCTGACTCAGGCGCAAATGGTAAATGCTGATTTCGCCAGCCGCATTCAATAAATCATCGAGTAGCTCTGCATCGATACGCGCAAATTCTTGGCGTGATTCACTGCCACGTGCGGGCGCTGGTCGCGCTTCGACGCGCCGCGCCATCACTGGCCGAGATTCAGGAGCAGGTGGTTCTGCTGCGCTGGGCGGTTCCACTATAGCCGGCTCTGCCTCCTCTTCCAGGTCCGCCATTTCGGGCAGCTCGACGATCGGAACTGACGTCTCTTCAACCGAGTCGGCGAGGTCGGTGGTATCCGCAATTTCCGGCACACTTTCGAAGACCTCCTCTTCGACCTGCAAATCCAGGATGATCATGCTCAGCGCGTCTTCCGGCTCGATCGTGAATTCGGTGGCTTCGCTGCTTTCAACGCCGTCGGCATCCGGTGCAGGACTTGGAACAACGGGTTCTGTCGGTGTCTCACCTGCATTAATAGCGTGGATGCGCTGCTCGAGATCCGTTGCCGCAGTAACTGCCTTTCCCGCAATAATCGAATCACGCATTCGGTGTAGCTCATCGATGCTTTGCTGCAGCAATTCGTCAATCTGCGGGGCAGCAGAAATGCGGCCATCGTCAACATTCATCAACAGCGCTTCAATCTCATGACTCAAATCGCCCATTGGCAAAATGCCGGCCATGCGTGCACCCCCTTTGAGGGTATGCAGATGGCGTTTGAGTGCTTCTATGTGATCCAGAGCATTGCGATCGGCCTTCCACCCACCCAAGGCTTGATCAGCCCCTTCAAGTAGCTCCGCAGCTTCTTCCGAAAAGATCGCCGCGATTTCCGCGTCGTATGCCGGTTCGTCAACGATTTCCGCAGGTAGTTCGGGCGCCTTTATTACCTCAACAACGGCCGTATCCTCTTTGGCCTGCGGCTGGGTGAGCCCGTTGGTGAGGCTCATTAGGTGTTCGATCAAAATAGAGAAATCGGCACGCGGACGATCCGGCTGATTGATATCGCCGACGATCGTTTCCAACGCCTTCGCCGCCGCGCGCAGGGCGTCTGAGCCGGATGCCTCAAGCCCAATTTTAAAATCGTAAATTCGACGCACATAACGATTGAGTGCGCCGGCAACCAGAACGCCACGTTCGACGTTCGCCATGTTGGCGCTACCGTGCAGCGTATGACAAGCACGGTGAAGCCGATCGGTAACATGGAATGGCGGCTGATGACCTTCGCACGCATCAAGATAGTCATAAATGACTTTCAGATGACCGGTCGTTTCCTTGGAGAAAATATCCAGCAGTACCGGGTCCATTTCCAACGCAACGACCGGTTCTGGTGCCTGTTCCTCTGGTGATCGGGCAATGGTGTGTATCGCGGCATTAGGGTCGCCTTCCGCGAAAGCATTCGCACGCGCCATAATCAAGCTTATATCTCGCCCCGGCGGCGTCCCTATTTCAAGTTGCTCAACGAGTTCTGGCAATGCATCTGCTGCTTGCAGAATGAAATCGATCATGGGCGGGATTCGAACGAGGGTTTTATTGATGAGCCTATTCAGCAGGCTCTCGATACTCCACGCGTACTCACCTATTCGTTCCGCACCGACCATACGTCCACTTCCCTTCAACGTATGGAATGAGCGACGCACCGTAATCAGGGTCTCCATATCATCAGGGCGCTCGGCCCACTGTGGCAAGTTACGACTAATGGACGTGATTTCTTCTTTTGCCTCTTCAATAAAGAGTTCTACAAGTTCTGGGTCAAGATGTTCGGTGCTTTCCAATACGACCGGTGCGGCCGGCATAACCGTCGTTGCTCGTAACGTCTCCGGTGGCTTCACAAAACCAAGCGCATCGGAATCAGGATTCTCCAGAGCCACCGTGGAAACGGGTGATTGATCATCCGCCGCGCCCGATTCCTCGGCATCCGATGTTGATGCCGTCTCCGCCGGAGGCGCGACAGCCTGTGCCGATTGTTCAGCGATGAGACGTGCCTCAAGATCACGTAACACGGCCAAACAAGCCTCAGCATTATCGAGCATGTACCACGGTTCGCTGCGGCCGGCTTTCACCGTTTCCATGTAGTACTCGATGCTGACAATCGCGTCCGCTAATCGATCCGTTTCTTTCTGCGTAAGGCGTGCCGGACCTGTTCCTGACAATGCCAGGATGAGCAGTTGGCCTACACGGTCAACAATCTCCATGGCACGCGACTTATTCAGCATCATGAGGCCGGCTTTGATGCCACGGATCAAAGCCGGTACCGAGTCCAGGCCCATCGAGTTGCCTTTGGAAACCATGCTCTGACTAAAGGTCTCTTTGATGCGCGCAAGATTTATGATGCTTTCGCGCATTACCGCTTCGGCAACTTCCTGATAATCAGCGTCTTCCTCCGGCGCCATTTCCGCTTGATCGTCATCATTCGCCGCAGGATCCGGCGGCAGGATCAAACGAACCAGCTGCTGATCAAGACGATCTTCGACGCGCAACAAGGTAGAGGCGATTTCGATGATCGTTTCTTCCTTGATCGGCCCGCCTTTGGAAACAATATTCTTCAGGCTGTCAATTTCGGAGTCTATGTCGCCACGCAACTCTCCAAGACCCAAGACGCCCAGGGTGTCACTGATTTTTCGCAGTAGATCAAGTTGCGGTAAAAGTTCTGCCGCATTGTTCATGCCGGTTCGAACAAAAATATCCAGAACATCTTTAACGCGACCCAAATCTTCCTTGATCGCACCGGCGACCGTTTTCATGAGTTTCACACTTGGCGCAGACAACGCCTCACGTGCATGTTCAACCTGCTCATCGCCTGGAAGCAATTCGGCTAGATTGAACGCTGCCCTGATCTCGCTAATGCGTTCGCCGGCATGACTTGACCGCGCGACGTAATAGAGCAGGTTATTCAAGAGATCCGTGACAGGATGATTGTCGAAAGCCGGTAGTCCTTCGTCGATCATTCGTTTGATCTGTCGATCCGTTTGGCCAAGAAGGCGCTTTAACGCGACCGAGGTTTCCAACCCACCATTTTGCAAAGACTCGAGCACACCACCAACAACCCACCATAGTTGGTACATGTCGTCGCGATTGGCGCAATTCTCCAGTGCTTGAATAACGCTGGATAAGGTCTGTAAATGCCGTTGGTTATTGCCGCCTTGAATCCAACCGAGCAGCGCCAGCTGAAATTTCGGCCGCAGTTTTCTAGCGACGAATATCGGATCTTCGCCGTTCGCATCGTTTGAGCCTCGAGTTGCAGGCTTGCTTTGCGGCGAGAGATTCAGCAGCAGCAGCGTCCCTTCTGATAGCAAGGGCTGACCGCGGGCGGCACGTAAATCGTTGAGCATCGGCAACAGCACCAAAGCGATGTCACGACCGCCACCCAAGAGCCGCTCGATATAAATTGGCAGTTGCACCATCGCCCGAGTCAACGCGTCGAGACCGTCTTCCCGCCCCTTGCCAGCGCGCAAGGTTACAAGATAGGTACAGACCGATTCCATTTCCTCAGCCAGGAGCGCTGCACCATAGGTCTCAGTCAGTTTTAGCGCACCACTTACCTGATGCAGCAATTGTCCGCATCGAACCAATGCCGCCGTTCCGCCACGACCATCCACGCAATCTTCCAACGCCAGATGAGAGTTGCGGATGGTCTCCATCAGTTCCTGACTGACGACGGCAAGCGCGTTAGCTGCCGCTTCGACTGAATGGTCGAACTCCGGTCGGTCGTGAATGCCTGATTGGCTGCTCATGTGGTGTTTTCGGACTAGCGGATTTAGCCCGCTGCTTTTTCCTGTGCTTGTTGGTTTGCCGCTGGCGAATTATTGGATGCCGTAGCGAGTGGACTGCCCTGCAGGGCAGCGCTTGGTAAGGTAAATCCTGCCACGGTTTGTCTTAGCTGCGAGGCCAACTCGGATAGTTTGGAGATAGACGCTGCTGTCGCAATCGTCGCCTTGCCGGTTTGATCACTAATTTCTTTGAGCTTCGTCGTACGACGCGTTACGTCAGCCGCCGAACCCGCCTGCTGTCGCGCTGACACGGAAATATTTTGTACCAGATTGGCGATCTGATTGGATACCTGCTCAATCTCGTCGAGCGCCGCGCCAGCGTTCTCAGCAAGCAACGCGCCGCCGACTACGTCAGTGGTACTGCGCTCCATCGAAACAACCGCCTCGTTTGTATCTGTTTGAATCGTTCTAACCAACACTTCGATTTGTTTGGTGGCGTTGGTCGAGCGTTCCGCAAGCCGCTGAACTTCATCGGCAACGACAGCGAAACCGCGGCCAGCCTCGCCTGCCATTGACGCCTGAATGGAGGCATTCAGTGCAAGAATATTCGTTTGTTCGGCAATGTCGTTAATCAGTTCAATGATGTTGCCAATTTCCTGCGAGCTCTCACCGAGGCGCTTAATTCGTTTGGAAGTTTCCTGAATGGTTTCGCGAATCGCATTCATACCGTCAATCGTTCGACGTACGGCATCACCGCCCTTATGAGCAACCTCGACGGAATGTCGCGCCACATCGGAAGATCGCTCGGCGTTGCCCGATACCTCCTCAATTGACCCGGCCATGGAGACAATTGACTCTGTAGCCGCAGAAATTTCTTTGGTTTGTGTGTCGGCTGCGCGGGCCATGTGAACAGCCGTGTTTTCGGTTTGCTTCGCCGCGGAATCAAGCATGATCGCCGTTACATTAATGGTCGCTACCAACTCGCGAAGCTTCTCGATTGCATAGTTAATTGAATCGGCAATCGCGCCCGTGATGTCTTCGGTCACGGTAGCCTCAACGGTGAGGTCACCATCAGCAAGGCTGCCAAGCTCGTCAAGCAAGCGCAGAATTGCCTGCTGATTGCGTTCGTTCTGTTCGGATTGTATGCGGGAGGCGCGCTCAAATACCGCCGCCTTCGCATTCAACATGATTAAAACACCAACAGCGAGCAATGCTGCCAATAAAAGTCCCAAGGGTATATAAGGGTTGCTCATCAAGCCGGACGATCCGCCGCTCGAATTGCCATACGCATTGCTCAGCAAATCTGCCGCGATGGTGTTGACGCCGTTGATACTTGCGCCAAGGTCACCCAGGTTCGCAGCCGCGGCTACCGCGGCAGCAACTTGAGTTTCAATTTCGGCAAGTTCGCCGAGGACCGGTCCAAGAACCGTTTCGCGTGTCGCAGCATTCAATGCGGGAACATCCAACGATGTGGAATCTCCCGCCAAGGCATTCGTGACCATACGCATTAAGGCCATGTCGGTCGCAACTGCCTGCGCAGCGTCAGCATCACCAGACGCGGTCGCCGCAGCCAGTTGCGGCAACGCCGCCGCTATGCTCGACCCGCGCCGCTGAAACTCTTGCACTGTCGCAGTCGCGCCCGACCGGTCGAGTAGCCCGTTTGATGCACTTAGAAGTCGTGGCATTCGCTCCTGAACCAATGCCGCAGCAGTCGTCAACGCTTCAATATCAGATCGTTTGGCGACGATGGATTGCGCATGACCAGCGAGTGCTTCCCATGCAGCCATACCACCGGGCAAAGATTTAGCTGAGCTTTGCCGCAACGCGGACAGACGATTGACGTCGTCACTTAACTGCGTGAGCCCGTCTGCCTCACCGTCAAGTGCCGCTTTAGTGTGCAATGGAATTGCCTGGGACAATGCCGCCAGCGCCCCTGCGTTACCATCGGCGCTGCCGCTGTTCGACGATTGCACGTACATAAATGCAGCGCTAGCAACGATTAACGCCGCCAACACGGCTGCAACGAGAGTGAATGTTGAAGATTTGTCAGTATCTAAATCCATGGCTCAGCAACGTCTTTGTAAAATTTCGATTTGCACCGCACTATTCTGCGGCGGCCTGTAAAAAAGAACTGCTTTCAAGCAGATCGTAAAAATTGAAAATAGGCCAGGTGTCTTCTGACCGCCGATATGCGCCATCTACGAAACGATCGCATCGCGCCTGAGTTTGAGGCCAGGTTTCGGCATATTCACTCTCCATAAATCGGCGGAAGCCCTGTACTTCATCAACGACGAGTCCAGCGGGAATGTCGCGATGATTGACCGAAATCACCCGAGTGACCCGGCGCAGTGACGTTCTGCCACTGCCGAGATACAACTTAAGATCGATCAAAGGCAACAGGTGGCCGCGCAGGTTGGCAATACCCAGCATCCATCGGCGCGCCCCTGGCACTCGCGTCATCGCATCCGGCAGCATCAGGACTTCACGGACCTGATCGCGTTGGGCGACGAAATTTTCTTCGCCAATCCGAAACCCGATACCAACCCATTCGTCTGGAATTTCGTCGCTACCTTTGCCCAAAACGGCAATGCGACTACGACGCTCCATTTCGCGTAGCAATTCGAACGGCGTGTCGATCAGTTCGATCAAATCAGGTGCAGTGCTCATTCAGTCGGCCATTACCGAGTTGATTTTGGAGACCAATTCTTTTTGTCCCACCGGTTTGACGATGTACTCGACTGCGCCCTGCCGCATGCCCCAAATTTTATCTGTTTCCTGATCCTTTGTCGTAATCATTATGACGGGGATATCGGACGTGCGTGGATCCTGCGTCAATTTACGCGTTGCCTGAAAGCCGTTCATGCCAGGCATCACGACATCCATCAGGATACAGTCCGGGCGAGCCGCACCTGCCTGCCGTATGCCGTCCTCACCGCTGTCCGCAACCAGCGTTTCGAAGCCGCCCTTTTCAAGCATCCCCTGGAACAAATGCAGTTCGGTCGGAGAATCGTCGATGATAAGAATCACAGCCATGCCCGCTTCCTCAGTTGATCTGGTTGGAGATTACGCCGAGCAATTCATCTTTGGTGAACGGCTTCGTCAAATATTGGTCGGAACCCACGATGCGTCCGCGAGCGCGATCAAATAGGCCATCTTTGCTCGAAAGCATGATGACCGGCGTTTCCTTGAAAACTTTGTTGTATTTGATCAAAGAGCAGGTCTGATAACCATCCAGGCGCGGCATCATAATGTCGACAAATATCAGATCTGGCTGGTGATCGGCTATTTTCGACAGCGCATCGAATCCGTCGATGGCAGTGAAAACCTGACAACCTTCTTTGGACAGCAGGGTCTCCGCCGTCCGACGGATCGTCTTACTGTCATCAACCACCAGAATTTTGAGGCCGTTCAGACCTCGAGAAGCACTATTTGACACGGATTTTCCTCGCCCAGCCGCGCATACCGTAATAATCGCAGCCCCAAAAACTTTGCAACAGCACCGCTGTACTGATTCTGTGCCAAGCTTGGCAGGCCCAAATCACGGATAAGTTTACACAATCTCTGCCAAGTAAAAAGACTTGTACCATATTGGCCAAAATGCCGCCACGACAGGCGCAGCCGCCTGCCAGGTGAGCGCCAAAACCTACCGAAAAACCAAACCGAAAAAACTGGGTCAGAACCCGTTGCAAGAACAGTATAAAAAAGTCGGATCATTCAGAAACCGGCTCTGACCCAGTTTTCTCGGCCTGGTTTTCAGCAGAAATGAGGTTGAGGATATTTGCGCTGCGGTATAGTGGCCGCCGTTGTTGTTAAGACCTGCAGGAAACGATAAATGTCTGGCAAGAAACTTCGCGTCGGCGTGGTAATGGACCCGATCGCATCGATCAAACCGGTAAAAGACAGCTCCCTTGCTATGTTGCTTGAGGCAGAACGCCGCGGTGCTGAGATTCATTACATGCTGCAATCCGACTTACGGATGTTGGCAGGCGTGCCACTCGCGCGAGCGAAACCGCTCAATGTGCGCGACACCGAAACCGACTGGTTCGACCTCGGAGAACGCAGAGATATCGATCTTCGTGATTTCGATGTGATTCTGATGCGTAAAGACCCTCCGTTCGACATGGAATATATCTACACCAGCTACATTCTGGAGCGAGCTGAAGACGCGGGCACAATCATCGTCAACCGCCCACAAAGCCTCCGCGATATGAATGAGAAAGCTTATACCGCATGGTTTCCTCAATGTGCGCCATTAACGCTAGTCACACGCTCGATGTCCGACATGAAAGCTTTTCTTGCAGAACATCAGCGCATCGTCGTCAAACCGCTGGACGGAATGGGAGGGAAATCAATTTTCGTTGTGGTAGTCGGTGACAATAACGCGAACGTGATTTTTGAAACGCTGACCGACGACGGTCAGCGGTTTGCGATGGCCCAGGTCTACATTCCCGAGATCAGCCACGGCGACAAACGCATTTTATTGGTTGACGGAGAGCCCATCCCGTACGCGCTGGCCCGCATACCGACTGCCGACGACAATCGTGGCAATCTTGTGATGGGTGCTATCGGTGAGGCGCGCGAGCTAACCGATCGGGATCGCTGGATTTGTGCCGAGGTAGGTCCAACTTTGAGAGAACGCGGTGTCATTTTCGCGGGCATCGATGTTATTGGCGACTACCTTACTGAAATCAATGTGACCAGTCCGACCGGCATTCGCGAATTGGACCGCGCGTTTGACATTAACATTGCAGGCGATTTATTTAACGCAATTGAGCGCAAACTCGGTTGAATCGCCCTTCCCCCAGGAATATGCTCATTTCGCAGTAAGTGCTGGAATTTTTTGAGTCCACTGGGTGATCTGCGTCTCACTGCGGTTAATCTCACCCGGTTAAACTAGACAATTAAACGGCAGCCTGTGCGAGAATGGGGCTACCAGGGGTTTTCTGGCGGACCGCCTGCTTAGAATTATGGCTGACAAAGCTAACAAATCTGATCACCGTGAAAACCATGCAGATGTCGATGTTGAATCGATAGATGACATGACGCTCGAATCGGCTCCAGTTCAGGACCGGTTGCCTCCTATGCTGTTCTTGGCCGCCCTTATTCACGGCATTTTGATTATCGGCATCACCTTCAATGCGGTCTTGAGTGACGAGGTTGCAGAAGCCATCTCGCTTGAAGTGACGATCGTTGCGGATCCTGATCCCAATACGCTCGAGCCTGACCGTGCGGCATATCTCGCTCAGGCCAACCAGAATGGTGCTGGCAACACACAAGAGCAGGCACGACCGAGTGCGCGTGCCGAGAGCGTTGTCCCCGTTGATAATGTCGGCACTGAAGATGGCGACAGCCTGGACGAGTCGCTTGCCTTGGAACCATTCTCGGATGAAGTGCTAACCGCTAACGCGGATCTCGATTTTGAAGTTCCAAATGACCCGCGTAAGAATCCATCCCCGGATGAGACAAAAGCGGCAAATCTCGAATCCGGCATCGAGCTCACCATGCCATTGCCTCAGGACGAGAAGTCGAACCCATTTATCACCGACGAGAATCCGCGCGAACTGGCTACCAGCGTCGATACGAAAGAATCCAAGATAGCTGGATACCTTAGCCGCTGGAAAACCAAAATCGAAACGGTGGGGGTCAAGTATTTCCCAAAAGAAGCGCTTGCGGACGGCTTTACGGGCAGCCCGACGTTGGAAGTCACTATCAATGCCGCCGGACAACTCAAACAAGTGTCGATACGTCGCTCCTCAGGATCTAAAGCACTCGATCAAATCGCGGTGAGCATTTTAAGACGCGCTGCGCCATTCGACCCGTTCCCAGAAGCCGTCAGACTGGATTATGACCAGCTGCGCTTCGCCTATAAGTGGCAGTTCAACCAACTCGGCGTGCAAACGACCGCCCAAACCAACTAGCAGCTGCTGAAGAAAGCCGCAGCCGCCTTTTCCCTGTATCGCGCGCACCCACCCGATTCCTGGACTTTTGCTTGTCAATATGATTCTTGGTCTCCCTGCGGGACTTTTTCAACGTGCCGCTAGGAATACGCTAATTCTTCTAAAAAACGCGTTTCGCGGCATTTACTCGTGCGATAATTGACGCATGGATGCAAACGAATCACTAAGCAACCAATTCTTAATCGCTATGCCCGGCATGGCTGATCCGAATTTCAGTACGACGGTGACTTTGATCTGTGAGCACAATGCTGACGGCGCCCTCGGCATCGTCGTCAATCGTCCCCTTGAAATAAAGCTTGGCGGCCTATTTGAACAACTTGCACTCGAAAACGATGGCATTGCGATCGCCGATTGTCCTGTTCTGAACGGCGGTCCGGTTTCCAGGGAACGTGGCTTCGTTCTGCATAACGATGGCAACAAGTACGAGAACACAGTTGACGTCTCGGCCGATATCCAACTAACTTTTTCACGTGATATTATTGATTCGATGGCCGCCGGTAGCGGACCGGATCGCTCACTCATCGCACTAGGTTATGCCGGCTGGGACTCCGGTCAACTGGAAAGCGAAATGTTAAACAACACATGGCTGACCGTGCCCGCATCCCCCGAAGTCATATTCGATGTGCCATTTGAAGACCGCTGGACTGTCGCGGCGAGCACCATCGGCATTGATATCACCAGATTATCGCCCCATGCCGGACACGCCTGAAACCATTCTTGCTTTCGATTTCGGCGCTCGACGTATCGGTGTAGCCGTCGGGCAGCAGATAACTTCCTCAGCAAGTCCGCTCACCGTCATCGCCAATGGCGCGCAGCGCTCCGTTTGGGCCGCTATCGCCAAGCTGATCGATGAATGGCGACCCGCCCGTCTGATCGTCGGCATGCCGTCGAATGCGGACGGCACACCCGCGGCCATAGGTGCTGCCGTGACCGCGTTTATGACAGAGCTGGAACAATTTTCCCTGCCAATCGATTCGGTCGATGAACGTTACACCTCTATTGAAGCGGAAGGCTTACTAAAAGCGCAACGACAATCAGGGCAACAACGTCGGATCTCCAAGGAAAAAATAGATGCTGCTGCGGCGGTTCTTATTGCCGAACGTTGGCTGAAAAAAGAATTTTAATCGGAGTAGAATGCGGGCGCCATGTCAGTATCAAGTTCATTAAAAACCGACTCAGACTTGCACGACCTACAATTCTTTGCAGATGGTCGCATGCGACATCTCTTAAGTTTGCGGTCGTTTTCGGCTCAGCAACTGACCGACATCCTGGATCGCGCTGACAATTTCATCGATGCCGCAGGCAACGCAACGGGACGCAGTAACAAGTTAGCCGGAGTTACGGTCGCGAACCTGTTTTTCGAAGCAAGTACCCGAACTCGAATATCATTTGAACTCGCCGCCAGGCGCGTCGGTGCGGAAGTGGTTAATTTGGATCTACAAACCTCGTCGCGGAACAAAGGCGAGACCGTCATGGATACGGTACACACGCTGCAAGCCATGGACGTGGGCATTTTCGTGGTACGAGACTCAGAAACCGGCACACAGACTACGATCGCGCGCAACGTAAATGCGGGCGTCTCCGTTTTAAATGCGGGAGAGTCAATTGTCTCCCATCCGACTCAAGGACTGCTCGACCTTCTGACCATTCGTCGCCACAAAGGCACATTCGATCAACTGACCGTCGCAATCGTGGGCGATGTCGCGCATTCTCGGGTGGCTCGCTCAGCAGCTGAAGGGCTGTCCACCCTAGGCGTCCGCGAATTGCGGCTGGTGTCGCCGCCCTCGCTCGTGCCGCAGCATGAATTCGTGCCTTCGGCGAAGATAATGACGGACGTTGACCAAGGAATAGCGGGTGCTGATGTTGTCATGGCACTGCGCATCCAGAAAGAACGCTTTGAAAACGAAGATGGCATCCCCGACGAGACAGCATATTTTCGTGAATACGGCATCACTAGTGATCGTCTCAAGAATGCTGCACCCGGTGCGATTGTCATGCACCCGGGTCCATTGAATCGGGGCGTTGAAATTTCGTCGACTGTGGCAGACGGACCGTCCTCTGTTATTACCGATCAGGTCGCTAATGGAGTAGCAATCCGTATGGCGATACTAGAAGCGGTCGTGAGTTGAAATGATGGCGTCTGCGGAGCAAATACAGAACGCACAACAAAATCGTGACACGATCTTCGTTGAGGCATCGCGCGTTATCAGCGTCGACGAGTTCCCCGGCGAACAATTTGTGATTCGTTTACACGCACCGGAATGCGCGGCCAATGCTACGGCAGGTAGTTTCGCCCACATTCAGTGCGACACCGGGATACCGATGCGTCGGCCCTTGTCGATCATGCGCACGAATGCTCACGGCGGCTGGATAGAGGTGCTCTTCAAAACGATTGGCAGTGGCTTGCGCGCCCTGGCACAAAAGCAAGCCGACGATATTGTCAGCGTCATCGGCCCTATCGGACGCGGCTTCCTGCCAAGCAGCGACAGATCAAAGCCATTGCTTATCGGTGGCGGTGTTGGCATACCGCCGATGGTTTTTCTGGCGGAAGTCTTACGGGACGACGAGCGGCGGCACCCCTTGGTCATCATGGGATCCGAAATTCCGTTTCCTTTTGCGACGGCCGTATCGACGTTACCCGCAGCTTGGCTCGATGACTCGATAAGCCAAACGATGCGGCTGCTGGAGGAATGGAACATTCCAACGCGTCTGGCGAGTTTGCAAGGATACGACGGCTGCTTCCAGGGCTACGTAACAGATTTAGCTCGAGAGTGGCTAAACTCACTTTCGCCTGATGAACTTCAGGAAGTGGAAATTTTTTCCTGCGGCCCGACGCCCATGTTGAAGGCTGTCGCAAGCTTGGCGCGTGAGTTCGATTTACCATGCCAGGTATCTTTGGAAGAGTTTATGGCCTGCGCGGTAGGCGGTTGTGCAGGGTGCTGCGTATCTGTGCAAACCGAGCAAGGCGAAGCGATGAAAAGAGTGTGTGTTGACGGTCCAGTTTTTGACGCTGCCGCCGTATTTTCGGAGTAAAAACTGTGCTCGAAAAATTCGAACGTTATCCTCTAACTTTTGGTCCTTCGCCAATTGAAAAACTGGAACGTCTTTCAGCACACCTCGGCGGTGGGGTTGAACTGTATGCAAAACGTGAAGACTGCAATTCCGGACTCGCGTTTGGCGGCAATAAAATACGCAAGCTCGAGTACATAGTGCCTGATGCGATCGCTAGCGGTGCCGACACGCTTGTCACGATCGGCGGCGTGCAATCTAACCACACGCGCCAGGTCGCCGCGGTCGCCGCAAAAATCGGCATGAAATGTCGCCTGGTTCAGGAAAGCTGGGTGCCATTCCAGGATGCGGTATACGACCGCGTAGGCAATATATTGATGTCGCGGGTAATGGGCGCCGAGATCGAACTGGTCGATGAAGGATTCGACATCGGAATTCGCAAGAGCTGGGAAGCCGCGTTGCAAGACGTAAAAGACAAAGGCGGCAACCCCTACCCTATTCCGGCGGGCGCGTCTGTCCATAAATATGGCGGGCTCGGCTTTGTCGGTTTCGCCGAAGAAGTTCGCGCGCAAGAAGCCGAGCTTGGCTTTAGTTTCGACTACATTGTCGTCTGCACGGTCACAGGATCAACGCATGCAGGCATGGTGGTCGGCTTCGCCAAGGACGATCGACAAAAGCACGTTATCGGCATTGATGCGTCGGGAACACCTGAGCAAACGCACGCACAGGTTCTCGACATCGCCCAGAAAACAGCGGCCCTGATTGAACTTGATCGAGACATCACAGCAGAGGATGTTGTTCTGAAAACGGAGTACGCCTATCCAGAATATGGCGTACCTTCTGATGAAACGAACGACGCTATTCGCATGTCGGCCCGTCTCGAGGGCATGATGACTGACCCGGTGTACGAAGGTAAATCGATGCAAGGCATGATTGACCTGGTACGCACCGACTTTTTCCCCAGCGGATCAAAGGTGCTTTACGCGCATCTTGGCGGCGTTCCGGCGATCAACGCTTACAGCTACATCTACCGCAACGGCTAGATTAGCAGCGATATTTATCGTGCAACCCACTGCCGACAATGATTAACGGCAGAATTTTTTTCACGCGAGCAAGCTTCGTTTCCTCGCGCTTGGCCTCCGAGAGGTATTCCGCGTACTCGCGCTATCTACCGGGTGTCAGTGCGGTGAATTTCTTTGCGGCGGTTTTGCTTTTTTCTAATGCATCTCCTAGCTCGGATGGCATTAGCAATTTCTTTGCCCGTGAAGGCGCAATCTGTTTGCCATCCTCAACCGTAGGCTTTGTATGCGCTCACGCCAACGACGTTTTTGCCTTTGTACGTGTAGCAAGGCACGCCCCACTTAATTTCTTCTGTGAGCGCGGTGGCGCAAAGAATTTCCCGCCGCTGACGCAGCTCAGTCTGCCAATTGTCAGCCTTGGCTATGTAGTCGTCGACCGAAGTTGCGCCCTGTATAAGGTGATCGTAACCAGCGATTATCGATTGATCGACGAGAATCAGCTCTGATTTGGTATAGTTTTCGAAACCAACAAGAACATTGATAGTGGGGAATTCCATGAAACGACTAACACTCAATTTTCTGCTCGTCGTATGCGCACCGCTAGTTGCGATTGCCGCTGACGACGTCGAAGCACCGGGGTTCAACGAGTCGACCTTTGCTGGTCTCGAAATGCGCAGCATCGGCCCGGCCATGATGTCCGGGCGAATCGCCGACATAGCCATCGATCCCAACGACCCAAGCACGTGGTATGTCGGCGTCGGTAGCGGCGGCGTGTGGAAGACCGACAATGGCGGAACCACATGGGCGACCATTTTTGACGACCAGGACTCATACTCTATCGGCAGCATCACGATAGACCCAAATCATGCGGATACGATTTGGGTCGGTACGGGCGAAAATGTCAGCGGTCGCCATATTGCATATGGTTCGGGCGTTTTTCGCAGCCGAGACGGCGGCACGACATGGGAAAACATGGGCCTTCCGGCATCCGAACACATCGGCATGATTCGGGTTGATCCGCGTGACTCAAATGTTGTCTACGTCGCGGCTCAAGGCCCGTTGTGGTCGGGTGGCGGCGAACGCGGGTTATACAAATCGACCGATGGCGGTCTGACCTGGAACAAGCTACTTGGCGACGGCCTTGGCAATACAGAAAATGACGACCAATACACGGGTGTATCGGAAGTTCATCTCGATCCACGCAATTCTGATGTCGTCTATGCCGTGTCATGGCAACGCATCCGCAGCGTAGCTGCACTAATGGACGGTGGCCCGGGATCAGGCATTCATAAATCGACCGACGGCGGCGCAACCTGGCGGGAACTAAGCGAAGGTCTGCCTAAAGAAGACTTCGGCAAAGTTGGCTTCGCTATTTCGCCGCAGCAACCAGACGTTGTTTACGCCACGATAGAACTGGCCCACAAGAAAGGCGGCTTTTATCGTTCAGAAAATGGCGGTGAGTCGTGGGAAAAACGCAATGATTACTTATCAGGCGGCACTGGTCCTCATTACTACCAAGAAATATTTGCGGACCCACACACGTTTGATCGGATATACCAAATGGACGTGCGGCTGCATGTGACACATGACGGCGGAACGACTTTCGTCACCATGGCATCAGAAACTAAACACGTCGACCACCATGCACTGGCTTTTCATCCAACAGACGCTGACTACTTGTTAGTCGGAAACGATGGTGGCGTCTACGAAAGCTTAGATCTAGGCACAACGTGGCGCTACATGGCCAATATGCCAATCAGCCAGTTCTACAAAGTCGCGGTGGACTACGACCTCCCGTTCTATAACGTGTATGGCGGCACGCAGGACAATTCTAGTTTGGGTGGTCCGCATCGCACGGACAACAACGTCGGCATTCGCAATTCGGATTGGTACCTGACACTCGGCGCGGATGGTCACCAATCGGCAGCGGACCCGACCAATCCCAACATCATTTACGCGAATTGGCAGGAAGGAAATCTGACTCGCTACGATCGGGCAACTGGCGAAAGTGTTTACATTCGGCCACAGCCAGCGGAGGACGAAATTGAAGAGCGCTTCAATTGGGATGCTCCGATTCTAATCAGCCCGCACAATCCCGAAACTCTCTACTTCGCGAGCTACCGAGTTTGGCGAAGCGATAATCGTGGCGATTCATGGCGGACGATTTCCTCTGATCTAACGCGCGATGAAGATCGCTTACAAGCACCGATGATGGGACGGCGCTGGAGTGTTGATTCGAATTGGGACGTCTCAGCGATGTCGCAATACAACACCATCACCTCCCTGTCTGAATCGCCTCTGGTAGAAGGATTGATTTATGCTGGGACCGATGACGGTCTGGTGCAGATCAGTGAGGACAGTGGTGCGACCTGGCGGGAAGTTGATTCACTGCCGGGCGTTCCCGACCGATTTTTTGTAAACGACATCAAAGCGGACCTGCATGATGCAGATAGTGTTTATGTTGTTGTAGATGATCATAAGTCCGGCGACTACGCGCCATACATTCTGAAAAGCCAGAACCGCGGCCGTACCTGGCGCAGCATCTCGTCCAATATTCCGGATCGACACCTTTTATGGCGGGTCGTGCAAGACCACGTCAACCCTGAATTGTTATTC
>JABIUH010000283.1 GCA_018701055.1 Woeseia sp.
CGGTCCATTAAACCGGGGTCGAACCATTATGCCCGGAACTGGGCATTCGGCTAGAATGACTGAAACAGTCCGATAATGACTCAATGCGGACACCAACACTTTTGAGATTGCATATCGTCGGTGCCAAAAATATGTTGAAACGATTGATATTGTTAACCCTCTTGCCGGTTGTGATTGCGGGATGCGCTGTCAATCAAGATGACACTTTTCAGTTTGCATTGCTGGGTGACAACCCCTATTCACCGGCTACCTATCCCATCTATGAGCGGCTCATAGAGCATGTTAATCGTGATGCAGATATTGAGTGGGTGTTGCATGTGGGCGATGTTAAGGGCGGTAACGCTTCATGCTCAGACACAGAACTCCTGCGTTATTTTGACCTTAATCAGCGCTTTGAGAAACCGTTTATTGTTACGCCCGGTGACAATGATTGGTTGGACTGTAAACGACGCGATGCGGGTGGATACGACGAATATGAGCGACTGGAGACGTTCCGCCGAATTTTCTATCCTCTACGTGGCCAAACTTTTGGCAACGAGCCGATGCAGATTCTCCAGCAATCAACCGCGCATCTTGAGTTTTCAGAATTTGTTGAAAATGCAATGTGGCGAAAACAGGAAGTGGTGTTCGCCACTGTCCATGTCGTCGCGCTAACCGAGCCAGCCACTGATCCGCGGCGTTGGAAAAAACGTGTAGCGGCAGCAACTGCATGGATTCGACGGGCCTTCGAAGAGGCACGTACGACTGACGCGAAGGCTGTCTTCTTATCCATGCAGGCAGATCCATGGATCTTCTTTGGCCTGCCGCTTATGGCAGCAAACAACTGCCCCAACTGTAACCTGCCGCGAAAGTCCCTCGAATGGCTTTATCCGCTGTTGGCGGAAGAGTCCATTGCGTTCGAAAAGCCGGTTGTTCTGGCCGTCGGTGACACGCATGTTTTTCGTGTCGATAAACCTCTCTATACAGATGCCGGCGCCCTGGTAACCAACTTCACTCGAGTTGAGTCCTTCGGTCATCCGTTGGTGAATTGGGTCAGCGTGCTAGTTGAGCCGGATTCACCGTGGGTATTCAGTTTTCGACAGCAACTAGTGGAGTAGCACTAACAGTAATTTTACCGCTGGGAAGCGGACATTGAGCTAAATTGAATCGAATGGATCGCTAACGACCTAAAGTAGATGCTATCTTAATTGATTTTCTGTTAGGAGAAACCATATGCCGGCGTACGTTGTTTCTATGATGTCAATTTCCGACGCTGATACGTATCGAAAGTACACAGATAGAACGCCTCCAATTGTGAAGCGGCATGGCGGAAAATTTCTAGCGCGTGGTGGCGACATCCTTACCGTCGAGGGTGAGGAGTACAATGATCGAATGGTTATTCTCGAGTTTCCTTCGCGGCAGGCCATTTTGGATTGGTATGCCGATCCTGAGTATGAGGATGCGCGAGTTTTTCGCCATGCGTCTTCCGATGCGCGAATTCTCGTGATTGATGGCAACGACAATACGCAGGATCCTGATCCGAAGCTATAACTGGTATTCATCCCCGCATCGCTTTCGGTAATCACGAGCGATACGTTTTTATATCTGATGAATGACAAGGAAAACGGGCATCGTTTCCCCTGCATGATCGAGGTGCCAAATGACAAGCAAACCTTTACGACAGTAAATGCAATGTGAAAGGTCGTTATTCTAGCTGTCGGTCATTCTCAGCTTCCACCTTCATCGGCCCTTCCAAACCGGGTCACGCTTTTCAGCAAAAGCAAGCGCACCTTCGAGCTGATCTTCACTGGTATACAATTTCGCTACCGTCGGAAATTCACTTTTAGTGATTTTCGATAGGGCATCCTGAAATTTCATATCTTCTGACTCGCGAACCACTTCCTTAATGGCGGCATAGACCAATGGTGGACCCGACGCAATCATGCGAGCAATTTCCCAGACTCGGTCATTGAGGTTGTTGGCTGGCGTCACTTCGTTAATCATTCCCCAACGAGCGGCTTCTTCTGCATCCAACCATCGGCCGGTCAGCAGCATGTCCATTGCAATATGGTAGGGAATTCTCTTTGGCAATTTTATTGAGCCCGCGTCAGCAACGGTGCCTGAGTGAATTTCGGGCATTGCGAATGTTGCATGTTCCGCGGCGACGATAATGTCCGCGCAAATCGCGATCTCCAAGCCACCACCACAACAGATTCCGTTAACACCACAAATAATCGGTTTGTTGAGGTTAGGTAATTCCTGCATGCCACCGAAACCGCCGACACCGTAGTCGCCATCAACAGCGTCTCCGTCAGCGGCGGCCTTCAAATCCCAGCCTGCGCAAAAGAACTTATCGCCTGCGCCAGTAATGATCGCTACCCGCAGGTCATCGTTGCCCCGAAAATCGGCGAATATCTCGCCCATAATTCGGCTGGTTGCAAGATCGATCGCGTTCGCTTTTGGCCGGTCGAGAGTAACTTCGAGAATGTGTCCGTCAACGCGGGTCTTAATGGGGTCATTACTCATGATTTATCCACCTAGTGGCCGCAGTAGCTCGCGGCTAATAATGTGACGCTGAATTTCCGACGTTCCTTCCCAGATTCTTTCAACACGTGAATCCCGCCAGAGTCTTTCAAGTGGCAGGTCACTCATTAAGCCCATACCGCCGTAAATTTGAATGGCTTCATCGGTGACTCGAGCCAATGTTTCGGATGCGAAAAGTTTAGCGCTGGCGATTTCGCGATTCGAAGGCAATCCTTGATCAACGCGCCATGCAGCTGACAAGGTTAAGAGGTCGGCTGCATCAATGTCGGTGATCATGTCAGCCAACTTGAATGACACGCCTTGAAACTTACTAATCTGCTGACCAAATTGTTTTCGCTCAGCGGTGTAGGGCAGTACGAGTTCCAACGCACGACGTGAACGGCCAACGCACATTGTGGCGACTGTGAGGCGGGTTGCGTAAAGCCAGTCGTTAGCCAATTCAAAACCCTTGTGAACCTCGCCGAGCATTTGAGCTTTCGGTAAACGACAGTTATCGAAGTTCAATATGCAATTGTGATAGCCGCGATGTGACACGGAGTTATAACCATCGCGAACCTCAAATCCCGGTATGCCCTTGTCTACCAGGAAGCAGCTGATCTTCTTTTTTGGCCCCCGTGGCGTAGATTCTTCCCCTGTGGCGACGAAAACAATAATGAAGTCGGCGATATCCGCATGACTGATGAAGTGTTTCGTACCATTTAATATCCAATCGTCGCCATCAGGCTTAGCGGTGCAGCTCATGCCACGGACGTCGGACCCCGCACCGGGTTCCGTCATTGCGAGGGCATCGAACTTCTCGCCGCGTATTGCAGGCAGTAAATATCGTTCACGTTGCTCTTCATCGCAAGCAACCAGGATGCCTGAGGGCCTGCCGAAGAAAACAGAAAGCGCCATAGAGGCACGACCGAGCTCGCGTTCTAAAAGGGTGAATTCGAGCTGGTTTAATCCACCACCACCAAATTCTGTCGGCAGGTTGGGTGCGAAGAAGCCAAGGTCTTTAACCTTTTGTGCGATTTCCTGTCCAAGCTCTCTGGGTACCTCGCCGCTTTTTTCGACGGCCTGTTCGTGTGGGATGATTTCTTTCTCGACAAACGTGCGTACCGTGTCGACGATCATCTGTTGTTCTTCTGTTAGTCCGAAGTGCATGATTTGTCCTTCTTGCGCTGGCCGACGAATCTACCCACTGCCTCGGGTTTAGATAACGCCGCATGCGCCTTTGCAATTGACTGGATGTTTTCAACGATACGATCGCTTGCGGTGCATACACGACCAGATTCTCTATTGACGTGTAAGTACATGGCCTCGGTGGTCGCAAGTAAGCGATCGTCGTCTGTGGCGTGTAAACAGTAAAAAACATGTATGCGTTTTTTGTCCGCCGACAAAATTTGTGCGGTGCTGTAGATTCGCTGATTGACGCCGATTTCATCGACTTGCATCGTATGTGTCTCGGCCGTGTAGTAGCTGCAACCCGTGGCAACGTAGTCAGCATCCATTCCGATCATGATTAATAGTTTGTCGCAGGTGTCACTGAATACTTGGACGTATCGAAACTCAGTCATGTGGCCGTTGTAATCAATCCAGGCTGGTAGCACTGATACATCCAGCATCCGTAGTGGTCCTGATGCGTCTAGCTCTGCGGGTAATTGTGCCGATTCTGTGGTGCTGCGGTTTCGATCGTGCAAATTCAGCACCGCACCTGCGCCCGAGTCACGATCTTTCAATGCACGCAGAATGCCAACCAGGTTTCGGTCGCGGATACGTTCCAATTCGCGAATGGAGTGAGCACCTGATTGCGCATCGGACTGTGAAGCGATTTTTTCGACAAGCTCGTCGGTCAATTCCGGCACGTCCGTGAGTTTTGTCCACGGCCATTGCAGACATGGACCGAACGGGGCAATGAAATGCGCCATGCCAGCCTCGCCACCAGCAAGCCGATAGGTTTCGAACAGGCCCATCTGTGCCCAACGAAGGCCAAAACCGTATCGAATGGCGTCATCTATTTCCTCAGTAGTGGCGATATCGTCCTTGACCAACCAAAGCGCTTCGCGCCACGTGGCCTCAAGAAAACGATCCGCGATATGTGCGTCTATCTCCTTGCGCACCACCAGTGGTTTCATGCCGATCGACGTCAGCAACTCAACCGCGCGTTCTCGCGTTTCATCGTTCACTACAGGGCTGGGAACCACTTCGACCAAGGGCAACAGATAAACCGGGTTAAATGGATGCGCGACGACTATTCGACCCGGATGACTCGCGCCAACCTGCAGTTGGCTGGGTTTGAAACCAGACGTTGATGATCCAATGATTGTATCTGCAGCGGCATCGGCTTCTATTTCAGCAATGACACGATGCTTCAAAGCCAACGTTTCGGGAACGCTTTCCTGGACCCAGGTAGCATTCGATACGGCATCCTTAATCGAATCGACAAACGTGAGTTGCCCTTCAGGGGGCATCGGAAAGTCGCTCAGTGCCGGCAGCGATAAGCGCGCATTGCCAAGTATGAGATCCATGCTTTCGCGCGCCGCCGGATGTGGATCATAAACTGACACATCCCAGCCTTGCAGCAAAAACCTTGCTGCCCA
>JABIUH010000433.1 GCA_018701055.1 Woeseia sp.
CCTACGAAAAAGACATTATTCCGCGAGCGCGAGGCAGCGCGGCGAAAGTTAGACTCGACGCGGAAGCTTATCGTGATCGTGTAATCCGCGATGCAGAAGGTGACGCGTCACGTTTCGAGGCGTTGTTGGACGAATATCAAAAAGCGCCTCAAGTGACGCGCGATCGACTCTATATCGAAGCCATCGAAGAAGTTTATGGTCGATCGAATAAGGTGATCATTGATTCTGAAAGCAACGGCAACATGATCTATTTGCCACTGGACCAATTAATGCGACGTGATAATCGCAATACAGCGGGCGCCGTATCAAATCGATCGGCCGACACACAAACGTCCGGCGGCATCGCTAATCAGGACAGATCCGCGATTGATCCCAGACAACGCGATCGGAGGGATCCGCAATGAGTAATGCAAGATTTGCAGTAATGGTCGTTTTCGGCCTGATTATCATTGCGCTTGGGTTGTCCGCATTTACGGTCAACGAACGCGAAATGGCGATAAAACTTCAAGTGGGTCGCGTCGTTGAGACGAACTACGAACCAGGATTGCATTGGAAAATTCCCGGTTATCAAACGGTACGCAAGTTTCCGCGTCGTATCCTGACCATTAGCGATCAGCCGGAACGAATATTCACCGCGGAGCGACGTGCGCTGCAAGTTGATTTTTTCGTTAAATGGCGCATCGTAAATCCCGTTAATTTTTACACATCGACGGGTGGTATCACTGAAGTTGCGAATGATCGATTAACGGAAATTATTCGGAACGCTATTGTGACGGAGTTTGGTAAACGCTCTGTGGAGGAGGCGATTTCCGTCGAACGGGCAGAATTAATGCAGGATATGCTCGCAACGGCAACCGACACGGCAACCGGACTGGGAGTCGAGTTGGTGGACGTACGGGTCAAACAGGTCGAATTCCCGAACGACGTAAAGAACGCGGTATATCGCGAGATGCAGGAAGAACGTGCACGTGTAGCGGCGGAGTTGCGAGCGGAAGGAAGAGAATCTTCGGAAGCGCTTCGTTCCGGGGCCGACAGGGACCGCACGATAATACTGGCGGATGCCTACCGAGATGGGCAGATCCTTCGTGGTGAAGGTGATGCGCAAGCTGCAGCGATATACACAAAGGCCTATAACCGAGATGCGGAGTTTTATCAGTTCTATCGGAGCATTAGCGCGTATAAGAAATCAGTGGGGAATGCTGGGGATATACTCGTTCTCGATCCGAATAATGAGTTTTTCCGTTACTTGAATCAATCTTCCGGCGAGCAACAATAACTAAAAGAAAAGCTCGTCATAAAGCAGAAGTATTCCAGTTTGCGACGATCGATTCATCGCGGCGTAGCATAGTGAGTGACGAAAATGTGGCAGGAAATTCTTACGGCGTTCTCACTGTTCTTGATCATTGAAGGTATGGTTCCGTTTGTGGGTCCAAGCTTTTATCGTCAGGCAGTGGTGAAAATCGCTCAAATGGATGACAACGGATTGCGGCTTACCGGTCTGACGGTCGCATCCATCGGCATCGTAATTCTTTATATCGTTCGGTAGGGAATCATGGGTAAGAATGTAGTCGTCATCGGGACCCAATGGGGTGATGAAGGGAAAGGCAAGATTGTCGATCTGTTGACCGACAAAGTGGCGGCGGTTGCTCGCTTTCAAGGTGGCCATAATGCCGGTCACACGCTCGTAATCGGCGGCAAGAAAACGGTACTGCATTTAATTCCCTCCGGTATATTGCGCGACGGCGTTAGTTGCCTGATCGGCAATGGAGTCGTTGTATCACTCGATGCGTTGATCGAAGAAGCAGGCGATCTCATCAAGAGTGGAGTGCCGGTCTATGAGCGACTGAAGATCAGTCCGGGATGCCCATTAATTCTGCCTTCGCACGTCGCGCTCGATTTGGCGCGCGAGAAGGCACGTGGGGCGGCAGCGATTGGTACGACAGGGCGGGGAATTGGGCCAGCCTATGAAGATAAAGTTTCACGGCGTGCATTGCGGATTTCCGACCTTTTCGTGCGTAAAAAATTTGCCGAGCGACTCGGCGAAATTTTGGATTACCATAATTTCCTGTTACAAAACTACTACGGTACGTCGCCAATCGATTTTTCGAAAACGCTTGATGATTCACTTCGAGCGGCAGAAATAATCGCACCCATTACGGCTGATGTGACGCAGATATTGCAGGATCTCGCAGACAAAGGACAGAGCATTTTGTTTGAGGGCGCACAAGGTACGTTCCTTGATATTGATCATGGTACCTATCCTTACGTTACGTCTTCCAACACGGTTGCGGCTGCGGCAAGTACGGGCACTGGCATAGGTCCGCGTAACCTCGATTATATTTTGGGCATTGTGAAAGCGTATACGACACGTGTTGGTGCTGGACCATTTCCAACCGAATTGTTTGACGAAGCTGGCGAGCACTTGGGTGAGGTTGGTGCGGAGTTTGGCGCGACAACGGGGCGGCCACGTCGATGTGGTTGGTTTGACGCGGTTGCACTCAAGAGATCCATTATCAACAGCAGCGTATCGGGACTCTGTGTGACTAAACTCGATGTGCTTGATGGGCTGGAAACCGTTCGGATTTGTGTGGGTTATGAAATTGATGGCGAGCCAATTGCAGGTATTCCGGTTGTTGTTGATCGATTTGCGGACTGTCAGCCAATCTACGAAGACATAGAAGGCTGGTCTGATTCGACAGTCGGAGTCACCTCGTACAATGACTTACCAGCGAAAGCGAAAAATTATCTAGCGCGTATCGAAGAGCTGGTCGACACGCCGATCGATATCATTTCGACTGGGCCGGATCGGGAACAGACCATAATCAAACGTCATCCCTTTAGCTGAAAACGTCTCGGCTGGCGCGATACGTCGTTAATGATTTTCCCCCGCGATTTCGGACACAGGGTTAAGCAGCTTCGTCAAACTGCATCGGTACCTTATACCCGATAGCAGAATGTTTTCTCTGACGGTTCTCAGTCTCCAGTTTGTGAAGCCGCTGCTGTTCGGCGGTGCGTTTTCCTTTGCCCGGAAATGCCTCAGACCTATCGTCTTCCAACTACCGTTTCCAGCGACCGATCAGCGTCCCATTTACGCCTAAACTACGGCCTGCTTCTGCACAGCTGTATCCTTGTTCCACCACCAGCGCCACGGCTTCTTGCTTGAATTTCTGACTGAATGTTTTTCGTTCCTTTTTCATCTAACACCTCGTTTTGAATCATTGCCATTATGATTCTTAATTCGGTGTCCGGTATCGTGGGGGAAGATCAATTGATTGCGAACCAGGCGGGCACCCTCGCCGCTATGAAACGATGCGACCGCTCCAGACCCCGGATTAAAGGTCCGGGAAGCTAGAAAAACCACGGCGATCATATGATCGACTTCTGCCGTGGCCGGTAATGACTGGCCAACAGCGATGTCCATCAAAAATATACACGCGTCTCTAGCTTTTCGATGTTCTTCTTCGACCAAAATGAGCACCGATTGAATTTCAGTATAGTCAGCCCTCAACCATTCCAAAAGCAACACTTCGGCCTTCCGTTCGCCGCGCTCTTCCCACCAGGCATCGATTGCGAACGCGAAGAGAATACTGACGACGATTACTGTTGCTCTATTGCAAGGCGTTTCCAAGCAATACTTTGAGTCTCGGTCATTTAGGTAATTACTCGTCTGTCATGTCTGCTTCACAAGCAGACTATTTTACCCAGTTTACCCCAACGGCCGGTTCCGGGGGTAATGGTTCGACCCCGGTTTAATGGACCG
>JABIUH010000297.1 GCA_018701055.1 Woeseia sp.
ACTACTTTGGTGATTTTTGTATCTGGTGGTCTTTCTTCCTGTTTGCGGTGGCGTCAGGCGGTTGGTGGAGTATTGCGTCGCCGCTGCTGATGAGCCTCTTATTACTGAAGGTCTCAGGCGTCGCAATGCTAGAGAAAACAATCACCGAAAGGCGTCCCGAGTACGCCGAATATATTCGCCGCACCAATGTATTTTTTCCGGGACCGCGTCGTAGCTTAACGATACTCAAGGAGGCCAAGTCATGAGGCGCAAATTATTAGGGCTGTCAATGATCGGGCTGTTCGTCCTGACATTCGCGGTGCCTGCCCCAGCACAAGAGCACACGGGTGCGGTCGCGAATTGGGACTTCGATGTATACCTCGATGATAAAAAGGTCGGTAAGCATCTATTTTCGATCTCAGAAGCGGGCGGCGAAAAACAGGTGAAAAGCGAAGCCAGTTTCAAGGTCAAAATCCTGTTCATATCCGTGTACCGATACGAGCATAGCGCCGCTGAGCGTTGGACTGACAATTGCCTGGCCCAGATTGACGCAAGCACCAACGCCAACGGCAAGCGCATAGAGGTCTCTGGGGAGCAGACCGGTGCCGGTTTTGTTGTCGAGACCGGCGACAGCCCGACCGAGCTGCCGGAGTGCGTAATGGCATTTGCGTACTGGAACCCCGACTTCCTCAATCAGCCACGTTTACTGAACCCGCAGACCGGTGATTACGTGGACGTCAGCATCCAGAAAGTTGGCGACGAGATACTCCAGGTTCGCGGACAGCCGGTCGCAGCGAGACGTTTCAAACTTACGGCGCGTGAAGTCGACCTGACACTCTGGTACTCGCCCAACGATGAATGGCTGGCGCTTGAGTCAGTTGCTAAAGGCGGACACATCATCCGCTACGAGCTGTCTTGATATGCGTGCCCTATCGAAACTGGCGTTAATCACTTTTGTAGCGATCATTCTTGGTGGATGCGCCGCCAAAGGACCTGAAATGAAGACAGTAGAGCATGTTGATCTCGACCGCTTCATGGGCTCCTGGTACGTGATCGCTAATATTCCGACGTTTCTCGAGAAAGAAGCGCACAACGCCGTCGAGACTTACAGCCTGAATGATGACGGAACAATCGCAACGAATTTCACATTCAGAAAAGGCGGTTTCGACGGAAAGGCGAAAGAGTACAACCCGAAGGCATTCATTCGGGACAATGTGTCGAACGCGCTTTGGGGAATGCGTTTCGTCTGGCCGATCAAGGCGGACTATCGCATCGTTTACCTCGACGACGACTACACAAAGACGATTATCGGTCGTCAGAATCGTGACTTTGTCTGGATCATGGCACGCACGCCAACAATCTCCGACCTCGACTATGAGCAACTCGTGTCATTTGTCGAATCGATTGGCTACGACACGTCGAAACTGCAACGTATACCGCAGCAATGGTAATGCCATGAAGATTGCAATCGTCGGTACTGGAATCGCAGGCAATGTTGTCGCTTACAAGCTGCGGCAGGAACACGACATTACCGTGTTCGAGTCGGGCGACTATGTTGGTGGCCATACAAACACCATGGAAGTCTATGAGAACGGCCAGCAATTTGCGGTTGATACCGGTTTCATCGTTTTTAACGATCGTACATACCCTAATTTCATTCGCCTGCTGGATGAGATTGGACAGGAGTCTCAGCCGAGCGAGATGGGCTTCAGTGTCCAGGCCGGGAACGGTGGGGTCGAATACAGTGGCTCGTCGTTGAATGCCTTGTTTGCACAACGCAGGAACATCTTGCGACCGTCGTTCTATCGCATGATTCGCGACATTCTGCGTTTTAATGAAAACAGCGAGCTAGATGTCGACAATCTCGACGAGTCAGAAACACTTGGCGACTACCTTCGCGAAAACGGATACAGCCAGGAGTTCGTCGACCACTACCTGGTGCCAATGGCTGCTGCGATATGGTCAGCAGAGCCGGTATTGATTTTGGATATGTCTGTAAAATTCCTGGTGCGGTTTTTTTCTAATCACGGGCTACTGCAGGTTAACGACCGGCCGAAATGGCGGGTCATCAAAGGCGGATCCCACCAATACGTGAACAAGCTTGTCGCAGGACATCGTGACCGAATTCGTCTAAACAGCCCGGTGCAATCCGTTCGCCGAGTCAACGAAGGCGTTGAATTGCACTCGGCATCTGGTGGCAGAGAATTTTTCGACTATGTGTTTGTTGCCTGCCACAGCGATCAGGCACTGTCGTTGGTCGACGATGCGACGACGGCAGAGCGCGAAGTGCTCGGCGCCATTCGATATCAAGCCAATGAGGCGATTCTACATACCGACGATTCATTGATGCCAAAAAGACGTCAAGCCTGGGCTGCGTGGAATTACCACATTCCGCGGGAATCGACGCGGCATGTCGCGGTCACCTACAACATGAACATCCTGCAGGGACTGAAAGCCGAGAACCAGTATTTGGTAACTCTGAATAATGATCAGCACATTAGTCCCAACAAAATCCTGTGCCGAGTGCAATACGAACACCCCATTTTCTCGCGTGAGTCGGTGGCGGGCCAAAAGCGGCAGGGCGAGATCAACTGTGATCGGACTTTCTATTGTGGTGCCTACTGGAAAAGCGGTTTTCATGAGGACGGCGTAGTTAGCGCGTTAGACGCGCTTCGACATTTCGAGGAGAGGCAATCCTATGGACAGCTGCATCTACGAAGGGCGAGTTAGACATACTCGCTTAACGCCGGAGACGCATCAGTTCAGCTATCGCTTGTACATGATGTATCTCGATCTTGACGAGTTGCCGACGCTGTTTGGTCGGCGCTGGTTCTGGTCAGCATCCCGGCCGGCGCTCGCGCGATTTCGACGCAGTGATCACCTTGGTTCAGACAAGCAACCCCTCGGGGATGCT